>JAKAHU010000170.1 GCA_021825385.1 Chloroflexota bacterium
CCGGGCCTACGAGCCGGTCCTCCGCTGGGCCGACGTTGCGACGCTCCACGAGCTGCGGATCGCGGCCAAGCGGCTGCGCTACACGCTCGAGTTCGTGCGCGAGACCCTCGGCCCCGAAGCGACGGCGCTGATCGGGCGGATCGTCGTCCTCCAGGATCATCTCGGCCTGCTCAACGACGCCGACGTGGCGGCCACCCTCGCCCGAACCTTCCTCGTCGAGCACGCCGGTGAGCTCGACGAGACCGAGACGCAGGTGATCGGACGCTACCTGGTCACCCGGGAGCAGGCGGTCAATCACCTGCGCCGGACGATCGGCGGCCCGTGGCGCGGCGTGGGCGGCCCCGGGTTCCGGCGGACGCTCGGCCGGTTGACGGCCAGGCTCTGAGGGTCAGCCCGGCCAGCCCAGGGCGAGTCGGGCCAACCGATCGCGCCAGGCGATCGGGTCGTGGCTGGCGGCCAGAACCGCTCCCTCGCGGATCCCCGCCTCGGAGACGCTGATCTCCTCCGCCCCGCCAAGCTCGAGCAGCGCCTCGAGGATCGCCGCCCCGGCCGGCAGGAGGCGGGCCCGTATCTCGCGCAGCCCGTACCGCGGGGCGAGGACGTCCGAGCGCTCCCGGCCGAGGAGCTCGAACGCCTCGGCCAGCCGGGCCCGGGTGAGACGGCGATCGACCCGGCCGCCGGCAACGATCTTCAGCAGGTTCGAGGCCGTGCCACCGACGGCCACGATCTCGGCCCCACCCAGCGTCGGGATCGCCGCCAGCTGCCGGCGCGCGGTGGCGCGCAGCTGAGCCAGCTCCGCCGGCCGGGGTGGGTCGGCGTGGACGATCTCCGCCAACAACCTGGCCGCGCCGACCGGCAGGCCCCGGACCTCGACCGGCCGCCCGGGCTCGGCCATCACCAGCTCGGTGCTTCCGCCACCGACGTCGACGACCGACAGCCGCGCCGTGACCGGTCGGCCCCCGGTCACCCCGATCAGGGTCAGCCAGGCTTCCTCGACTTGGCTCAGGACGTGGAGCGCCACGCCGCTCTCGCGCTCGACCTCGACCACGGCCCGGGCGGCGTCGGCGGCCCGGCGGAGCGGCTCGGTGGCGATGAACACGACCGGGTCGGCCCCGAGCGCCCGAGCGCGCACCGCATCGTCGGCCAGCACGGCCGCCAACCCGGCCCGGGTCGACGCCCCGAGGTAACCGGTCTCCTCGACCCGGCCGCCCAGCCCGAGCAGGACCGAGTCGTCGGCCAGGGGCCGGATGACGTGTCGATCGACGTGAGCGACGAGGAGATGAACCGAGGTCGACCCGACGTCGACGGCGGCCACGGCCGAACCACGGCGCACAGTCAGTCGCGCCAAGCTTGGACGGCCATGGCCGCGATGATAGCGGACGTTCATCGTCTGAACATCGTTCGGCCAGCTCGGCCCACCACGCCGTCCCGGGCCTGGCGCACCAGCTCCCGGAGGTGTCGCATCCCGACCGACTGACGCTCACTGTCGAGACCGTTCGATCCGGCCCCGCGGCGGCGACGCGCGGATGGCGGCCCGTGGCCGAGGGCCGAAACCCCGGTCATCGATGGGACGCAGCCCGGAACGATAACCCGGACGAAACACGCCGATCACAGGGGTCGGCCAGCCTCGGCCCATGAGCCGATCGGTGGCGGCCCGCAGCGAGCTCGAAGAGGTGCTCGACTACTGTGCCCGGACGCTCATCGATCTGATCGGATCGCCGGCCGACCAGCCGGCGCGCTGGCATGCGCCCGACTTCGCTCGCAAACTCGGCCTGGTACGGGCGCACCTTCGACCCATTCGGAGCCGGGCGCTCCTGGTGTCATCGTTCGAACGCGAGTCGTTCCAGACGAGCAGCTTCGAGGCCCGCCCCGGCCCCCTGTCGAGAGACTTCAGGGTGAGCGCCGTCCACGTCGCCTACGCGCTGCGCTGGCTGGAGCTTGGCGACGACACGGACCGCCCGGGCTGGCTCCAGCTCCTGACGATGAGCAGCGAGGAGACGATGACTGCAGCATCGAATCGACCGAATGCGCGAGCCAGCCGCGCCCGGCTGCTGTCGGCCCGGGGACGAACCAGACGTCACCGCGCAGGTGAGCGCGTCGAGGTCACCGAGTCGATGGAGGGCGATGGCCTGAAACACCCCGGCACCGAGGCGCCGCTGGTTCGGGGCGCCGAGACCGACGTCTCCTCCTGGTCCGACTGATCGGCCTCGGTCTCGCCTCCCCTCCCCTGGTCACGGCGCCGAGGCTCGTCGGCACCGGCCGGGACGAGGCCCGGACGCACCGGACGGTCGCGTCGAGCAGGCCCTCGCGGCCGATCGGAAGGGCGCGCCGGCCCAGAGGACACTCGGCTCTTCATCGAGCGTTAACACGTGACCAACAGCCCGTTCAAGCGCTGACCCCAGGCTCCATTCGGCGGCGCTTCGATGCCGTATGACCTTGGCGCGAGGAGTTCGTGCGCGCCAATCAGCGAGGAGGGTTCCGTGTCGATCGCATCACCACGGCGTCTCGGCGCACTTGCGCTCATCGCGGCCGTTGTCGTCGGCGCCTGCTCAGGCGGTGGATCCAGCCCGAGCAGCGGTCCCGGCCAGAGCGAAGTGCCGTCCGGTGGTTCCCCGGCTGCCTCTCCGCCCCCGCCGGCCGCCGGCGCGATCCAGATCAATGGTGCCGGGGCGACGTTCCCCTTCCCCCTCTACAGCCGCTGGTTCTACGAATACGCGTTCAAGGATCCGTCGGTCAGGTTCAACTACCAGTCGATCGGCTCGGGCGGCGGGATCAAGCAGATCACGGCCAAGACCGTCGACTTCGGCGCCTCGGACGCGATCCTGAATCAGGAGCAGTTGAGCGCGGCGCCGGGCCTTCAGATGTTCCCGACCGTGGCTGGCGCCGATGTCGTGGCCTACAACCTGAGCGAACTGGCGGGCAAGGACCCGCTCGTCCTCGACGGGACCACGGTTGCCAACATCTTCCTCGGCGTGATCACCAAGTGGAACGATCCGGCGATCACAGCCCTGAACCCCGGCGTCGCGCTTCCCGACAAGCCGATCATCGTCGTTCACCGCTCCGACGGCTCGGGCACGACGTTCATCTTCACCGACTACCTGTCGAACGTCAGCAACGACTGGAAGACGAAGGTCGGCAACGCCACCTCTGTTGAGTGGCCGGTCGGGCTGGGCGGCAAGGGCAACGAAGGGGTGGCCGGCACGCTCTCGCAGAACGACGGGGCGATCGGCTACGTCGAGCTGGCCTACGCCAAGCAGAACAAGCTCGCGTATGCGAGGATGATCAACCGGGCGGGCAAGACGGTCGAGGCGTCCATCGAGTCGACCCAGGCCGCGATGGCGGACTTCGGGGCCGAAATGCCCGACAGCCTGGCTCGCTCGATCGTCAACGCGCCCGGTGCCAGCTCCTGGCCGATCGCCGGCTACACCTACCTCCTGCTGTACATGGACCAGACCGACTGCACGAAGGCGCAGAAGATCGTGGAGTTCCTGAAGTGGGCATATAGCGACGGGTCGTCGTTCGCCAAGGACCTCGATTACGTTCCGCTTCCCGATGCGGTTCGCGAGAAAGTGACGGCCAAGCTCGCCCAGATCACGTGCAACGGCCAGCCCCTGTCCGGCGGCTGAGCCGAAGGCACACGGACGACATCCGTGACCGATCCCCGCTCGACCTCGGGCGGGGATCGGTTGGCTGTACGGGCACCGGTCCGGCGATCCGGACCGACACCGAGGACAGTGGCATGATCCTGACACGGCCATGACGGCGGGCGTCAACCGGCGCCCTCACCCGGGCGTTTCGAGGTGGACCAGCCTGGCCCGCTTCTGGCGCCACGGGGACCGGCCATTCGACTGGCTCACCTTCCTCGCAACCCTCCTGCTCCTGGCCCTGGTCGCCGGAATCGGAGTCGCCCTGTGGCAGAACTCCGAACTGGCGCGCAAGGCATTCGGGCTCGAGTTCCTCGTCAGCACGCGCTGGGATCCGGCGATCGACCAGGTGTTCGGGGCAGCCCCCTTCATCCAGGGCACGCTGATCACCTCGGCGATCGCCCTCCTGATCGCCATCCCGGTCGGCGCCGGCGCGGCGATCTTCCTGGCCGAGCTCGCGCCGGACTGGCTGAGCAGGCCGCTCGGCCTGCTGATCGAGCTGCTCGCGGCCGTGCCCAGCGTCGTCTACGGCCTGTGGGGGCTGTTCGTGCTGATTCCGGTCGTGGCCAAGCCGCTCGGGGTCGCGCTGAACGCATCGCTCGGGTTCCTGCCGATCTTCGAGGGGCCCGTCTTCGGGCCGAGCCGCCTCGCGGCCGGACTGTTGCTGTCGGTGATGGTTCTCCCCACGATCGCGGCGATCAGTCGCGACGTCCTGCTCGCGATCCCGAGTGCCCAGCGAGAGGGTGCCCTGGCCCTGGGCGCGACGCACTGGGAGGTCGTCCACCAGGTCCTGATTCCCTATGGCGCCTCGGGCCTGCTCGGCGCGACCATCCTCGGCCTCGGGCGTGCCCTGGGCGAAACGATCGCCGTCACGATGGTCATCGGCAACAACCTCGACCTCTCGGCGTCGCTCCTCCACCCCGGCTACACCATGGCCTCGATCATCGCCAACGAGTTCACCGAGGCCACGTTCGACCTCTACCTCCAGTCCCTGATCGAGATCGGGCTGATCCTGTTTGGCATGACCATGCTGATCAACCTGTTCGCCCAGTTCCTGATCTGGCGAGTGCGCCGACGAACGATCGGACCGGTGCGGATATGAACGGCCGGACCATGGCGCCCCGAATGACGGGGGCACCGAGCCGCCACGGCCGTGGCCGGCTGCTCCGTCGCAAGGTCACGAGCCGGATCATGCTCGCGCTGGCCGGGCTCACCGCCCTCCTCGCTGTGCTTCCCCTGGCCTGGATCATCATCTACGTGGTCCGAGCCGGCCTGCCCGCCCTCACCCCCGAATTCTTCACCAACCTGCCGACCCCGGTCGGCGTTCCGGGCGGTGGGATCGTCAACGCGATCGTCGGCTCGGCGATCACGGTCGGGCTCGGCTTGCTGATGGCGGCACCGGTGGGAATCCTGGTCGCGATCTACGCCACCGCCAACGCCGAGCGCCCGATCGGAACCGTGATCCGATTCGCGACCGACACGCTGTCGGGCGTCCCGTCGATCGTGATGGGCATCTTCGCCTACACGATCGTGGTCGTGCCCCAGCGCCACTTCTCGGCTCTCGCCGGGGGGTTCGTCCTCGCCCTGATCATGCTGCCGATCGTCGTTCGCTCGACCGAGGAGATGCTCAAGCTCGTCCCATCCTCGCTGCGGGAGGCCTCGCTCGCGCTCGGAGCACCGGAATGGCGGACCTGGTGGCGCGTCCTCCTGCCCGCCGCCTCGAACGGCATCCTGACCGGGCTGATGCTGGCGATCGCCCGGGCCGGCGGCGAGGCCGCGCCGATGCTGTTCACGGCCTTCGGCAACCCGTTCATGAGCGTGGCCCTCGATCAGCCGATTGCCACCCTCCCACACACGATCTACACGTACGCGATCTCACCCTACGAGGACTGGCAGGCCAAGGCGTGGGCCACCGCGCTCGTCCTGATCGTCCTGGTTCTGGCGCTCAATGTCACCGCCCGCTACGTCACCGGGCGCCGGGCGCGCAAGCTTGGTACCGTGACGCGATGAGATCGGAGCCAAACATGATCCTCGCCACCGGGCAGCGCGGCCCGGGGCCATCGAGCCCCGCCGCGGCCGGCCCGACCGCTTCCGCGGCTGGCCCAGACCATGGACCGGGGCCCGCGACCAAGGTCAGCATCCGCAACCTGACCGTGCACTACGGGACGTTTTGTGCGGTCCGCAACGTCACCCTCGACATCCCGGCCAACCAGGTGACCGCGATCATCGGGCCTTCGGGCTGCGGCAAGTCGACCGTGGTCCGGAGCCTGAATCGGATGACCGACCTCGTGCCGGGGGCCCGGGTGAGCGGGGAGGCCATCGTCGACGGACAGAACATCCTGAGCCCGGAGGTGGACGTGGTCGACGTTCGCCGGCGGATCGGCATGGTCTTCCAGCGCCCCAATCCGTTCCCCAAGTCGATCTACGACAACGTCGCCTACGGCCCTCGTCTCCACGGCGTCCGCGGCCGCGCTCTCGATGAGGTGGTCGAGCGGGCACTCCGGGGAGCGGCGCTGTGGGACGAGGTGAAGGACAAGCTCCGCCAATCGGCCCTCGCCCTGTCCGGTGGGCAGCAGCAACGGCTGTGCATCGCCCGGGCGATGGCGGTCGAGCCCGAGGTGATCCTCATGGACGAGCCCGCGTCGGCGATCGACCCGATCGGCACGCTCCGGATCGAGGAGCTCATCTCTCACCTGCGGGCCAACTACACGATCGTCATCGTCACCCACAACATGCAGCAGGCGTCGCGCGTCAGCGACCTGACGGCGTTCTTCACGATGGGCGAGGACCGGGCGGGCTACCTGGTCGAGTTCGGGCCGACGGTGGAGATCTTCACCAACCCCAGGAACCAGCTGACCGAGGACTACGTCTCCGGTCGGTTCGGCTGAGCGGACTGGAGGAGCGCACCGTGAGCGACCACCACGCACCGGACGAGCAGCCGCACCAGGGCCTCGAGCCGGACCCCGGCCTCGAGGAGGGGCCGGCGAGCCGCCAGCCCGAGACTGAGCCGGCCAGTCGGTTGCGTCACTCGACCCGCGAACCACTCGATCGCGAACTCCACCTGATCAAGGACGACGTCCTGCGCATGGGCGGTCTGGTCGAGGACGCGATCCGGGCCGCGATCGATGCCCTCGTCCGCCATGACGCCGACGCGGCGCTGGCGGTGATCGTCAACGACCGGTCGATCAACGAGATGCAGCGGACGGTCTCCTCGCTGATCACGGCCACGATCGCGACCCAGCAGCCGGTGGCGCGGGACCTGCGCTTCCTGCTCTCGCTCGACCACGTGACCTACGAGCTCGAGCGGATGGGCGACCATGCCGCCAGCGTCGCCAAGCAGGCCCGCAAGCTCGCCCCGCTGCCGCCGCTCAAGAAGTACGTGGACCTGCCCCAGATGGGCGAGCTCGCCGCCCAGCTGGTTCACGGCATCCTGCGCGCCCTGGTCGACATCGACCCCGTCCGGGCCCGCGAGGTGGCCGCCCGGGACGACGAGATCGATCGCCTCTACCACCGGACGTTCGACAGTGTCCTCAATCTGATGCGGGCCGACCCGGCGAACGTCGAGCCGGGCACCCGGATCCTGTTTGCGGCCCACTACATCGAACGGATCGGCGATCGGGTGACGAACATCGCCGAGGACGTCGTCTTCCTCGCCAGTGGCGAGATCGAGGACCTCAACCCATGACCTCGGAGGCGGGGGCGGGGCCGGGGCCCGGGCGAGGGTCCGAGCCCCCGATCCGGGTCCTGTTCATCTGCACCGGCAACTCGGCCCGCAGCCAGATGGCCGAGGCGCTCCTGCGCCGGCTGGGCGGACCGGCCTTCGAGGTCTTCAGCGCCGGGACCGAGCCGAAGGGCGTCCACCCGCTCACCCAGCGGGTGCTCGAGGCGGCCGGGATCGACGCCCGCGGCGCCCGCTCGAAATCGGTGTCCGAGTTCCTGGACCAGTCGTTCGACTACGTCGTGACCGTCTGCGACCAGGCCCGCGAGAGCTGCCCCGTCTTCACCGGCGCCCGGATCTCGCTCCACTGGGGGTTCGAGGACCCGGCGGCGGCGACCGGGACCGAAGCGGAGCGCCGGGCCGTATTC
>JAKAHU010000171.1 GCA_021825385.1 Chloroflexota bacterium
CCGGTGCCGAGTCGATGCGCAGGGTGCCTCCCAGCAGGACCGCTCGCTCGCGCATCCCCACCAGGCCCAGGCCGCTCTGGTGCCCGACCGCCGGGTCGAAGCCGCGGCCATTGTCGGCCACCACGACCCGGAGCAGGCCGGGACTCGTCGCCAGCGCCACCTGGGCCGCCGACGCCCCGCTGTGGCGGGCGGCATTGCCGAGCGCCTCCTGGACGATCCGGTAGGCCTCGGCCGAGGCGGTCGGATCGAGCAGGCCGGCCTCCGCCGCGTCGGGAGCGACATCGACCTGAACCGGCAGGCCCGAGCGTCCGGCCAGGTCGCGGATCGCCGCGGCCAGGCCGATCTGCTCGAGGCGGGCGGGACGAAGCCGGTTGGCCAGGCCGCGGGTCTCGGCCAGGGCATCCTCCGCCAGCCGCCGGGCCGTGGCCAGCCGGGCCTCTGCCCCATCGGGCAGGCCGGTGTCACCAACCGCGTCGAGGGTGAAGGTGAGCGCGGTCATCGTCTGGCCCACCCCATCATGGAGCTCGCGGGCCAGGCGCCGCCGCTCATCCTCCTGGACGGTGAGCAGCCGGTCGCTGGCACGCCGGAAGAGCGACTCGTACAGGCGGGCGGTCGCCGCGCGCCGGTCGGCCATCCCGGCGACCAGGACGGCGATCACGAACATCAGCGGCCATTCGCTCAGCTCCAGCTCCGGGAACGGGGCACCGAGCGCCGGCGCGCCGGCATACGCGAGCAGCGCGACCGAGACGATCCCGATCCGCCACAGCGTCCCGGCCAGGCCGAAGAGGAAGGCGTGGAGGACGAGCAGGACGAAGATCGCATGGATCAGGAACTCGGCCGGTCCAACCTGAGCCAGGGTCAGGATGGCGAAGCCGATCGCCGAGGCGTCGAGCGCGACCTCGACCCGACGGGGCTGTCTGGACAGACGGTCCAGCCAGCGATCGAGGGCCCGGCCCGGTCCGATCGCCGCCTTCTCCTCCGCCCCGCCGGCCGAGGGGCCGGTTGGGGCGTCGAGCGGCGCGCCGGGGAGGCTCCCGGCCGTGCCAGTCCTGATCGCTTCTGTGTAGGTCGGTATGGTCACGACGGACCTCCAAGATGAACGATTTTGAGTATAGATGCCGGGGAAATCCGGAGCCAGCCTTGATCACCAGGCTGGGCGTCCCCCCGCGTCCACACCAGTGACTCCCCGGGTGCCGGAAGGGCCGGCTGCCCTGGGGCGGGTCCCAAGGAGGCATCGATGCGAGTCCGAGTTCCGTTGGCACTGTTCGGCGCCGCGACGCTGCTCGTTGCGGCCTGCACTTCTGCTGCCACGCAGGCACCCGCGGGCGGGGCCGCCGGCGCGGGTTCGAACGCGATCACAGCCGAGCTGAGCGAATGGGCGATCAAGCTCGACTCGAGCACCGGCACGGCCGGCACGGTCACGATCACGATCAACAACAAGGGCGAAAAGACCCACGAGTTCGTGGTCGTCAAGACCGACACCGCGGCGGACAAGCTCCCGGTCGTCGACGATGAGGTTCCCGAGGATCAGCTCGAGGCGATCGACGAGAAGGAGGACATCAAGTCCGGCGCCACCGAGACGCTGGTGCTCAACGACCTGAAGCCCGGCCACTATGTCTTCCTGTGCAACCTGACCGGCCACTACGCGAAGGGGATGCACGCCGACTTCGATGTGAAGTAGCCCTCGGGACGGGTCCCAAGGAGAAGGCACCGATGCGATCCCGACTTGCGCTGGCCCTGCTTGGCATCACGGTCCTGCTCGTCGCGGCCTGTTCCTCCGCTGCCACTCCGGGCCCGACCGGCGGATCCAGCACGATCACAGCCGAGCTGAGCGAATGGGCGATCAAGCTCGACCCGGCCACCGGCCAGGCGGGCGCGATCACCTTCACGGTCAAGAACGTCGGTCAGAAGGAGCACGAGTTCCTCCTGATCAGGACCGACATGCGGGCCGACAGCCTGCCGGTGAAGGACGATGAGATCGACGTCACCGCGTTCGGTCCGATGGACATGGAGATGAGCACGCCGCCGGATCAGAGCTCCGGGATGGGTGGGATGGAGCACCCGGCGGGCACAGCCGGTCAGCTCGAGGGGATCGCGGCCGGGGAGACCGCCACCCTGACCGTCGAGCTCGAGCCCGGCCACTACGTGATCGTCTGCAACCTGACGGCGCATTACTCGAAGGGGATGCGCGCCGACTTCGACGTCAGGGCATGAGCGCTCGTCGCCATCTCGCCCTCGCCATCGCGATCTGGGCGGTCCTATCGGTCGCCGGCATCGCCGCGGTGGCGGGGATGCAGATCCTTCCGATCGTGGCCTCGGAAGAGGCGCGGGTGGTCAACGGCGCCTTCGTCCTCCTGACCGTCGTCTCGGTACCGGTCCTGATGTTCGTGGTCGTGGCGATCGTGTACTCGGCCATTCGCTTCCGCGCCAGCGACGACGATGGCGAGGGGCCGGCGATCCACGGCCACGGGGCGCTCGAGGTCGGCTGGGTCGTTGTCACCTTCGCCATGGTCATCGGCCTGGCCGCGTTCGGGACGATTGGCCTGCTCGAGATCCGGGGTGACCAGCGGGCGGACCTCGAAGTGAAGGCCTCCGCGACCCAGTGGGCCTGGGCGTTCGAATACCCGGATCTTGGTGTTGCTTCCAAGGAGTTGATCCTGCCGGTCGGCCGGCGGGCCCGGATCACGATCGTCTCCGACGACGTCATCCACTCGTTCTCGGTGCCGGCATTCGGGATCAAGCAGGACGCGGTTCCCGGGCGGGTGACCCAGCTCTACGTCACCCCCACGGCGACCGGTACGTACGGCGCCCAGTGCGCCGAGCTGTGCGGGCTGGGCCACACGAAGATGGTCACCCGGGTGACGGTCATGGAGCCCTCGGAATTCGATGCCTGGCTCGCCCAGCAGCGCCAGCAGCCCTGAACGCCCGGTGACGGAGGAAGCGATGCGGATGGAGAGATGGCGACGGCCCGGCCTGGCGCGGGGCGTGCTGGGCGGTGCTCTCGGTTTCGCCGTCGGGGCGCTGCTGGGACTCGGCGTGGGCCAGCTCGGGGCGGAGCTGAAGCCGGGCCACCTGCTCGCGCTGGGTTACATCGGTCTCCTGCTGGGCTGGCTTGGCGGGCTGGGCGCCTTCCGCTTCTGGCTGACCTGGGCACTCGGCCGGCCGGCCGACCTGGCCGACGAGACAGCCGCCCATGGCCGGGCCGGCGACTGGAGGCGCTACTTCCGATTCACGACCGACCACAAGGTGATCGGGCTCCAGTACCTGGTGACGTTCATCGGCCAGTTTCTGCTCGCCGGTCTGCTGGCGATGGTGATGCGGCTCGAACTGGCCCAGCCCGGTCAGCTCTTCGATCGCGACACCTACAACACGATCATGAGCACCCACGGCACCCTGATGATCTTCGTTGCCCTGAACGCCATCGTCGGTGGCCTGGGGAACTACTTCGTGCCCCTGATGATCGGCGCCCGGGACATGGCGTTTCCCAAGGTCAACGCGCTCAGCTACTGGCTCGTCCCGCCCGCCGGGCTGCTGATCCTGGCCAACCCCCTGCTCGGCGGCTACGACACGGGCTGGACGGGCTATCCGCCGCTGAGCGAGCAGGCCAACCTGGGTGAAGAGGCATTCCTGCTGGCGTTCATCACCCTGGGCGTCTCGTCGATCATCAGCGCGGTCAACTTCCTGGTCACGGTCGGCCGCCTGCGCACGACGGGGATGTCGCCGATGCGCCTGCCGATCTTCGTCTGGTCGCTGGCGGTGACGACGACGATCGTCCTGATCGCCACCTCGGTTGTCGCGAGCGCGATGACGATGGTCCTCTTCGACCGCCTGCTGGGCACGGCCTTCTTCCGGCCGGGCCAGGGCGGCGACCCGATCCTCTACCAGCACCTGTTCTGGTTCTACTCGCACCCGGCCGTCTACGTCATGGCCGTGCCGGCCTTCGGGGCGGTGCTCGAGGTCGTGCCGGTCTTCGCCCGCAAGCCGCTCTTCGCCTACCGCCTGGCGGTCCTCTCGTTCCTGGGCATCGGCCTGCTCAGCTTCATGGTCTGGGCCCATCACATGTTCGTGAGCGGGATGGCCGACTTCTTCCACATCCCGATCATGATCACGACCGAGCTGATCTCGGTGCCGACGGGGATCGTCTTCTTCTCGGCGATCGGCACGATCTGGCTCGGACGGATCCGCTTCGCCACGCCGATGCTCTGGGTGTTCGGGTTCTTGTGGAGCTTCCTGATCGGCGGGATCACCGGGGTCTACCTGGCCGACGTGCCAACCGATCTGGCCCTGACCGACACGTACTTCGTGGTTGCCCATTTCCACTACACGATCGTGGGCGGGATGATCTTCGGGCTCTTCGCCGGGATCTACTACTGGTTCCCGAAGTTCACCGGCCGGATGATGGACGAGCGACTTGGCCGGCTCCATTTCTGGTGGTTCACGCTCTCCTTCAATGCCGCCTTCCTGCCGATGTTCTGGCTCGGTATCCAGGGGATGCGCCGCCGGGTCGCCGACTACCCGGCCGAGCTGGGCGCGGTCAACCTGTGGGTCAGCCTGGCGGCGTTCATGATCGGGCTCTCGACGCTCGTGTTCCTGTACAACGCGATCCGTTCCTGGGCCCGCGGGCCGGTGGCCTCGGCCAACCCGTGGCAGGCCCGGACCCTGGAGTGGCAGGTTTCCTCGCCGCCGCCGGTGGAGAACTTCGAGCATCCGCCGGTGGTCGAGTCCGGGCCATACGAGTATGGAGTTCCCGCGTCGGCGGCGACGATTCAGCCAAGCCCGGCGACGGGTCACTAGGGGCGCGAGATGACGGTGATCGGACATCCCACGAGTAGAGCGGGGGGCCACGGCGGCGAGGTGGACCCGGCGGTCGAGCGGCGGCGGGTGCTGCTCGGGGTGCGGCTGTTCATCCTGTCCGAGGTGATGCTCTTCGGGTCGTTCTTTGCGGCCTACTTCGTCCTCCGGGCCGAGGCCCCGGCCTGGCCTCCGGTGGCCGGACTCGCCCGCCCCGAGCTCCCCCTGGTCGGGTTCAACACGCTGCTCCTCGTCTCGAGCAGCTTCACGATCCAGTGGGCCGTGACGCGGATCGGCCGCGGCGACCAGGCGGGGTTCAGGCGCGGGCTCCTGGCCACCCTGGTCCTGGGCGCCGTGTTCCTCGGCATCCAGGCCTGGGAGTTCGCCCACAACGGGTTCGGGATCGCCGACGGCGTCTTCGGCAGCACGTTCTACGCCCTGACCGGCTTCCACGGCGCCCACGTCCTCGGCGGCCTGGTGCTGATGGCGGTGGTGGCCAACCGGGCCCGTCTCGGGCTGGTTAGCCGGGAGCACCACACGGCCGTGGAGGCGGTCGGCTACTACTGGCACTTCGTCGACGTCGTCTGGGTGACGCTGTTCCTGACCGTGTACGTCCTCTAGCCTGGTCCGGGTGGGGGCCCCGCGCCCGGCTGGGGCGGATCCCGCGGCCCCCGGCTGAGGCGTGCCGCGCCCCGGCTCGGGCGTGCCGCGCCCCCGGCACTGGCCTACACTGCGGTCATCCGAACGGAGGTCCGCCCGATGACCACTCCGACTGCTCCGGCCACTCTCGCCGCCGCCACCCCAACGACCGCCGCCCCCGCCGGACCGCGTCCCGTCCGCGCCCCGCGCGGCACCGAGCTCTCCTGCCGTGGCTGGCAGCAGGAGGCCGCGCTGCGGATGCTCATGAACAACCTCGATCCGGAGGTCGCCGAGCGCCCCGATGACCTCGTCGTCTACGGCGGCACCGGCCGAGCCGCCCGCAGCTGGGCCGCCTTCGACGCGATCGTCCGCGAGCTCCGCCGGCTCGGCGACGACGAAACCCTGCTCGTTCAGTCGGGCAAGCCGGTCGGCGTCTTCCGGACCCACCCCTGGGCACCCCGCGTCCTGATCGCCAACGCGAACCTCGTCGGCAAGTGGGCGACCTGGGAGACGTTCCGCGAGCTCGAGCGGGCCGGCCTGACGATGTACGGCCAGATGACCGCCGGGTCGTGGATCTACATCGGCACCCAGGGGATCCTCCAGGGCACGTACGAGACGTTCGCCGAGCTCGCCCGCCAGCACTTCGGCGGGACCCTCCGGGGACGGGTGACGCTCACCGCCGGCCTGGGCGGGATGGGCGGCGCCCAGCCGCTGGCGGTGACGATGAACGAGGGCGTTGCGATCTGCGTCGAGGTTGACGAGGCGCGGGCCCGGCGGCGCCACCAGATTGGCTACGTCGACCGCCTGACCCACTCGCTCGACGAGGCGCTCAGCTGGGCCCGGGCGGCAGCCGCCGCCGGCGAACCGCTCTCGATCGCCCTCGTGGCCAACGCCGCCGATACCCACCCCGAGCTCGTCCGGCGCGGGGAGCGGTTCGACGCGGTCACCGACCAGACCTCGGCCCACGATGCGCTCAACGGCTACGTTCCGTCCGGGCTGACCGTCGAGCAGGCCGCCGAGCTGCGCCGCTCCGATCCGGACGAGTACGTCCGGCGCGCGATGGCCTCGATGGCCGTCCACGTCCGGGCGATGCTCGATCTCCAGGCGGCCGGCGCGGTCACCTTCGACTACGGCAACAACATCCGCGCCCAGGCCCAGGCCGCCGGCGTGGCGAACGCGTTCGACTTCCCGGGCTTCGTGCCCGCGTTCATCCGGCCGCTCTTCTGCGAGGGCAAGGGGCCGTTCCGCTGGGCGGCCCTCTCGGGCGATCCGGCGGACATCCTGCGCACCGACCGGGCGATCCTCGAGCTCTTCCCGGAGGACGCGTCGCTCCGGCGCTGGATCGAGATGGCCGAGGCCAAGGTCCCCTTCCAGGGGCTGCCGGCGCGGATCTGCTGGCTCGGCTACGGCGAGCGGGCGCGGGCCGGCCTCGCCTTCAACGAGCTCGTCCGGACCGGCGAGGTGAGCGCCCCGATCGTGATCGGCCGCGACCACCTCGACGCGGGCTCGGTCGCCTCGCCCAACCGTGAGACCGAGGCGATGCGCGACGGATCGGACGCGATCGCCGACTGGCCGCTGCTCAACGCGCTCGTCAACACCGCCGCCGGGGCGACCTGGGTCTCGATCCACCACGGCGGCGGCGTCGGGATCGGGTATTCGCAGCACGCCGGGATGGTCGTCGTCGCCGACGGCACCGAGCTGGCGGCCCAGAAGCTCGAGCGGGTTCTGACAACCGACCCGGGCACGGGCGTCATCCGCCACGCCGACGCGGGTTACGAGCGTGCGATCGAGGTCGCCCGAGAGCGGGGCCTGCGGATCCCGATGCTCGAGTCCGACTGAGGCGGGCGATCGGCGGTCAGGCGCGCTCGACCTCGATCGGCCCGGGCATCCGCCGGATCGTTCGGACGGGCGACAGGAGGACCGGCACGAACGCGAACAGCGACAGGATCGCGCCCACCCAGATCGTGCCGTGGAGGCCGATCGTCCCGCCCAGGAACCCGCCCAGCAGGTTCGCGGCCGGGATCGTGCCCCACACGATGAAGCGCATGGTCGCGTTCATCCGGCCCTGCATCCGCTCCGGGCAGACGGCCTGGCGGTAGCTGACCTGGTTGATGTTGTAGACCGCCCCGGCGCAGCCCTCGAGGAATCCGCTCGCGGCGACGAACGGGAAGGCGAGTTCCGCGGGCGCGATCGCCACGAGCAGGAGCGCCGGCCCGCCGATCAGCTGCGAGCCGA
>JAKAHU010000172.1 GCA_021825385.1 Chloroflexota bacterium
GGTGCTCGATGCGTTCCGCGAGGAGCCGCTGCAGGCGTCGTCGCCGTTCTACGATCTGCCCAACGTGATCGTGACCCCGCACACATCGTGGTCGAGCAGTCGCGTTCTCGACCGGAGCGTCGAGCTTTTCTGCCAGAACATCGGCCGCTACGCTCGTGGCGAGCCGTTGCTGAACGTCGTCGATCCGGCCGCCGGCTACTGACGTCCCCACTGGCGTCCCCACTGGCGTCCCCACTGGCGTCCCCACTCGGGCGCCGGGGAGGCCGCCCCGCCCCCGCTCCAGCCCTTCCGCCCGCCCCACCCGCCACCACAGAGGACCAGCTCGGAGATGCAGATCGCGATCGTCGGCCTTGCCGCAGCGGGCAAGACGACCGTCTTCAACACCCTCACCCGGGGACACGCCCAGACCGGCGGCTTCGGCGGGCTCCAGCTCAACGTCGGGGTGGTCAAGGTCCCCGATCCCCGGCTCGAGCGGCTGGCCGAGATCTTCCACCCGAAGAAGATCGTCCACGCTGACGTGACCTACGTCGACCTACCCGCCCCGCCCGCCTCCTCGGCGGGCCGGATCGGGGCCGAGGAGCTGCCGCCTGAGCACCTCGCCCGGCTGCGCGACTCGGATGCCCTGCTCCACGTCGTGCGCGCCTTCGAGAACCCGTCCGTGCCCCACCCGGAGGGCACGATCGACCCCCTCCGCGACCTCGAGCGGCTCGATCTCGAGTTCACGATTGCCGACCTGGCCGTCACCGAACGACGGCTGGAGCGCCTGCGGGCCACCGGCCGTCACGGTACCCCGGCCGAGCGCGAGGCGAACGAGCGGGAGGAGGCGGTCCTGCGCCGCCTCCACGATGCGCTCCGCGCCGGATCGCCGATCCGCGATGTCGCGCTCGAGCCGGACGAGGAGAAGGCGATCCGGGGGTTCCGGTTCCTGACCCAGAAGCCGGTCCTCGTGCTCCTCAACATCGGGGAGCAAGACCTGCCTCGGGCCGGGGAGCTGGTGTCCTCGATTGCCGGGCGCTACCAGCACCAGCACACGATCATCGATGCGCTTTCGGCCCGGATCGAGATGGAGCTCGGCGAGCTCGAGCCCGAGGAGGCGGCGGTCTTCATGGCCGAGCTCGGGCTCCATGGCTCGGGGCTCGACCGGGTGATCGCGCTCTCGTACCAGCTGCTTGGCCTGGTCAGCTTCCTGACCGCCGGACCGGATGAGGTTCGGGCCTGGCCAATCCCGCGGGACTCCACCGCGGTCGACGCTGCCGCCGCGATCCACACCGACTTGGCCCGGGGCTTCATCCGGGCGGAGGTCGTGGCCTACGACGACCTGGTTGCGCTGGGCTCGATGGCCGAGGCGCGCCGGCAGGGCAAGCTACGCTCGGAGGGCCGGACCTACCGGGTGAAAGACGGCGACGTGATCGAGATCCTGTTCAGCCGCTGAACCTGGTCAGCGGCTCAGTTCGCTCGGGCGTCCGGATCGGCCTTGAGGTCGGCGATGATCGTCAGGTAACCGTCGGTTTCCTCGACGTCGTCGCCGTCGAACTCGACCTCGTCGACCTCGTCGTCGAGCTCGGCGAGGAAGTTGTCCGCCTCGTCGGTCGAAACGTTGACGGCCGCGGTCAGGCGCGCGTCAGAGATGAAGATGAAGCCGTGGTCGCGCTCGAGCTCTTCGGCGATCGCCTCGATCAGGGTGTCCTGCTCGAACGTGTCCTGGACCCGGCGACGGATCTCCTGGACGGTCTGGAAGAAGACGTCGGGTGACATCTCCGTTTCGCGGGCGAGGAGGAGATCGGCAAAGACATCGTCATCGCCTTCGTGAAGCTCGTAGAAGAACACCGTCACTCCCAGGTTCGAGCCCGCCAGGTTGCCGGACGGCGGGGCGGCGGCCAGTATACGCTGGCGCCGAATGCGCTCCCGGCACAGGGCTGGGGAGGATCGCAGGGCTGGCGCCGGACGCGTTCACCGGACGCGGCGACTGGAGAGCGAGGGCCACCATGCCGGACGCGGGCGCCCCTGCCGGACCGCCCCGGGTCGTCGTCGTCGGGTCGGCCGCCCGCGATCACGCCCCCGACGATCCTCGGGGCTGGCGTCTCGGTGGCGGCGTCACGTACAGCGCGCTCACGGTCGCCCGACTCGGCTTGGCGACCGGAGCTCTGGTCGGAGTCGACGCGGCCGCCGCCGCGGCCACCGAGCTCGAGCTCCTGCGCACGGCCGGAGTTGAGGTCCGGCTCGTCCGGCTCGGACGCGGCCCGGTGTTCGACAACATCGAGACGCCGCAGGGGCGAATCCAGCTCTGCTTCGAACGCTCCGATCCAGTGCCGGTGGCCGCCTTGCCCGCCACCTGGCGGACGGCCCGGGCGTGGATCCTCGCCCCGGTTGCCGGTGAGCTCGGCGACGAGTGGGCCGAGGCGATCCCGGCCGATGCGCTCGTCGCGGTCGCCTGGCAGGGCTTGCTGCGCGACCTCGAGCCCGGCCAGCGGGTCGTCCACCACCAGCCGGTGCCCTCGCGGCTGATCGAGCGGGCCGACTTCGTCGGGGTCAGTCGCGACGACTTCGACGCCAACGTCCCGCTCGAGGCGCTGTGCGAGCTGATCAAGCCGGGCGCGATCCTGTGTCTCACCCAGGGCAACCGGGGCGGCCTGGCCGTGGTCGTGGGCCAGGGCGGTGCCCACCACCTCCGGCGTTGGCCGGCGATCCCGTCTGCCGCGGAGGTCGATCCAACCGGGGCCGGCGACGTCTTCCTGGCCGGCCTGCTCGCGGCACATGCCGAGCCGAGGCTGATCGGGGGCCGGTTCGCCCATGGGTACGACCTCCTTCTGGCGGCGGCGGCGGCTTCGCTCGTGCTCGAGCGGCCGGGTCTGCTCGGCGTGCCCGAACGCGAGGCGGTCCGGCGCCGGATCGCCCTCGCGCCGCGCCACCCCCACCGGATCTCCCCGGGCGGCGCCGACCACGGCTGATCAGATCACGCCCTGGCCGCGCCGGGCTCGAGCCAGCGCCCCGCGGAGCCGTCGATGGCGGCGGGCCAGGTCCGCCTCCAGGCCGGGCAGCGGCCGGCCCAGCAGGCGGGCCCGCTCCACCAACCGGGCGGCCGCGTTGGTCGCCTCGAGCGCCCCGGCCGGGTCGCGCCGGCGATGCTCGAGCAGCTTGGCCGTCTCCACCCACGCCAGCGCGGCCAGCGAGCCGCCTGACGTGGCCAGCGCCCGCCAGGCGACCAGCGCCTGATCGTCCCGGCCGAGCCGTCGAAGCGTGCGGGCGCGCTCGGCGGCGAGTCGCTCGCTCCGATGGGTGAGGGGTCCGCGCCAACCGGCCATGCCGCCCGCGGCGAATCCCGTACGGCCCGCGGCGGCCTCGCGTGCGGTGACCTCGAGGGCGGCCTCGAGACAGTCGAGCGCGGCCTCGTCGCGGCGCTCCCGGTGGTATGCAGCGGCGAGCGCAGCGAGGTCGCCGGTCAGGGCCTGGCGCCGCCGCTCCGGGTCGCCGAGCCGATCGGCGATGTGGACGAGGAGCCGGGCGAGGGATCGGACGTCCTCGTCGTTGTGCCGGACGACCTCGACCAGGCGGTCCGGCCGGCCATCGCGCAGAAACGAGAGGTAGCGGCCGGGAATCTCCCAGCCGTCGACGTCGCGATGACGCTCGACCCCCAGGAGCGCGCGTTCGACGGTTCGGAGCCGGGCGTCGGGCAGCCGGTGGCGGAAGATCCGTCGCACGAACGAGAGGAGGTCGAGATGGCCGGCGTGGGGTGGCGCCCCGTCGCGGGCCATCCGGTAGCGGGTGACGAGGAGCGGCCAGTCGAACCCACGCCCGTTGTACGTGACGAGCCAGCCATCCGGCGGGATCAGGTCGCGCAACGCGCCGAGCAGGGCGGGCTCCTCGGACTGGTCGGGCAGGAGGAGCTGGATCTGCTCGAATCGGTCGCCGGCCCAGCGGCCGACGCCGACGAGGAAGACGAATGTCCCGGTCGCGGTCGCCAGTCCGGTCGTCTCGGTATCGAGGCACAGGAGCGGCACCCCAGGGGGCGGCTGTCCGGGCAGGCTGGCGAGGCGGTCTCGGTCGAGGGGCAGCGTCCGGCCCAGGGCCTGGACCCGGACGTAGCTGCCGAGCGCCGTCCGGACGTGTTCCCCGGCCAGGGCGCTGGCGAGCGCGTCGGCCAGGGCGAGCGATCGGCGCCGGTCGTCAGGCCGGTGCGCCTGCCCAGTCGTCGAGCGGACCGCCCGAAGGTTGGCGAGGCGTCGCTCGATGGTCGGAGGCTGGCTCACGGCGGTGGGACGGGCCGAGCGCCCATCCGGGCGGCGACGGGCGCTCCAAGTTCCGCCAGAAGCCGGAGGGCGAGCCGCCGCGCATCGACATCGGGCTCGAGCCGCGGGCCGGTGCAGGCTGGGCAACCGCCCTGGCAGCCGCACCCGGCGATCAGCTCGGCCGCGCCGGCGAGGAGCTCCTCGTGACGGGCGAAGAGACGCGCGGCGAGGCCCACTCCGCCCGGGATCGCCTCGTAGAGGTAGATCACGGGCACCTCCTGGTGGGGTGAGCGCACCTGGCTGACGAGCCCGAGATCGCGCGGATCGACCATGAGCAGGACGCTCGCCACGGTCTGGATTGCCCGCCCGGCCCCGACCAGGGCGACGTCGAGCTCTTCGCGTCGCCAGGCTGGCGCCAGGCTCCCCGCGGTCAGCCAGTAGGCGGTCGTCTGGAGCTCGATCTCGGGCAGATGGATCCGGCCCCAGCCGAGGTTCTCGTTGGTCACGAACTTCAGCTTCTTGTAGATCGTGGCCAGGCTGGCGACCATCACCTCGCCATGGGCCCGGCTTCCGCCGGGCGTCGGCTCTTCGGCGAAGACGTCGAGCGGCTTGAGGGTCACGGCCCGATCGGCCTGCGTGTAGTGATCGGCGTCGACGCGCCGGACGTAGGCCTTGCGCTCACCCCAGTCGAGCCGGTCGACGTGGTACTGGGCGGACTCGTGGAGGTAGATCGCGTCCTCGTGGACGAGCGTCTGAGCCGAGAAGAGGTCGACTTCCCCGATCACCCGGGGGCGATCGGGGGTCGTGTCGACGATCACGACGTTCTCCTCGGCCGCCGCCCGCAGCGAGACCGCCGAGGCGGGGAAGTTCTCGCTCGCCCAGTACCAGCGGCGATCGCCGGCTTGGCGCACGAACCCGTCCTCGGCGAGGAAGGCCAGCAGCTCGTCAGCCGGCCCCGATCCGAACGGCTCGCCCGGCTCGAAGGGCAGCTCGAAGGCGGCCGCCTTGAGATGGGCCAGCAGGACGTGGAGGTTGTCCGGGTCGAGACGAGCCTCCTCCGGACTGCCGGCGAGGAGGAAGTCAGGGTGGTGAATGACGTACTGGTCGACCGGCGCGGCGCTGGCGACGACGATCGCGACGCTCGTCTCCTGCCGCCGCCCGGCCCGGCCGATCTGCTGCCAGGTCGCGGCCACCGAACCTGGGTAGCCCGCCAAGATCGCGACATCCAGGCGTCCGATGTCGACGCCGAGCTCGAGCGCGTTCGTGCTCACGACCCCGAGTACCTCGCCGTCACGCAGGCCGCGCTCGATCGAGCGACGCTCGCTGGGCAGGTAGCCTCCCCGGTAGCCGCGGATCCGCGTTCGTGGTCCGTCCCCCTCCCGGAGCGCCTCGCGGAGTCCGGTCAGGAGGAGCTCGACCGCGGTCCGGGTCCGGCCAAAGACGATCGTCTGGCGCCCTGCCCGGAGGAAGGGCAGGGCCCAGCGATTGGCGAGGGTGAGGGCCGAGCCGCGGGCACCCGTGGCAGGGTCCAGGAGGGGTGGGTCGACGAGCAGGACGTGACGCTTCCCGGTGGGTGCGCCGTTGCGATCGATGAGACGCGCCGGCCGGCCGGTCAGTGTCATCGCCAGCTCGGCCGGGTTGGCGATCGTGGCCGAAGAGCACACGATCACCGGATGCGAGCCGTAGTGGGCACAGATCCTGAGCAGGCGGCGGATGACGTTGGCGACATGACTGCCGAAGACCCCGCGGTACGTGTGGAGCTCGTCGATCACGATCACCCGGAGCTGCTCGAAGAGCTGGAACCATTTCGTGTGGTGAGGCAGGATCGCGGCATGGAGCATGTCCGGGTTCGTGACCACAACCTGCCCGGCGCTGCGGATCGCGGACCGGATTGGGCCCGGCGTGTCGCCGTCGTAGGTGGCGGCTGAGAGCGGTAGTTGGGCGGCCAGGGCGAGTTGCGACAGCTCGGCCACCTGGTCCTGGCCGAGGGCCTTGGTCGGGAAGAGCCAGAGTGCCCGCGCCGCCCGGTCCTCGGCGATGGCCTGAAGGACCGGCAGGGCGTAGCAGAGGGTCTTGCCCGAGGCGGTCGGGGTGACCACGACCACGTCCTGGCCGGCGCGGACGGCCTCGATGGCGTCCGCCTGGTGGCGGTAGAGGGAGTGGATGCCGCGACTCGCCAGTCCGGCCCGGAGGCGGGGATCGAGCCAGTCGGGCAGGGGGGCGAGGTCCGCTGCGCGGGCCGGAAGCTCGGCATGGTGGACGACACCGCGGGCAAACGATGGCTCGGCGAGCAACGTCGCCAGGACCGTCTCGGCGGCAGCCGGGGCATACCGTCGCATCGCTTCCTCCAATCAGAACATCCGTACCAAATGCGGCGAGTCTAGCAGAGGTTCGAAGCCGGTTGTGACAGCTCTCATGGCACGCGGCCATCGGGTCCGGCCGGGAAGGCAAGGGGCATGCCGGCGTCGGTTGACACCCCAGCTGCCCGCAGCTAGCATCCGGCCATGGTTCGCAGCAACGGGACAGACGGGTCAGCTGGTGGCGCCAACGACGCGCCGTTCGACCTCCGGTCCGACGCTCGGGTGGAGCCGGACCCCGCCGCCCAGTCGATGATCACGCTCGTGCGAACGCGGCCCTCCCTCGACGGGCTGTCCGTGGCGGGGCTGACCCGGCGGCGAGCAGCGTTCATCCTCGCCGGGGTGGTATCGGCCTGGATCATCCTGTCGTTCGCTCGTCAGGTTGGGGATGCCTCGGCCGCGACGGCACGGGCGGAGCAGCTGCGCGTGGAGAACCAACAGATCGAGACGACCGTGGCGGCCCTTCAGGCCGAACTCGAGCTGATCCAGAAGCAGGCCTACATCGAGCAGCAGGCGCGGGGCTACGCTCTCGGAGCGCGGCGTGAGCGCCCGTTCGTGCTCGCCCCGGACGCCGGCCCGCTGGCGACCGATGCGCCCGGGTCGGCCGCGCTCCGTCTCGGTGCGCCGGAGACGGCGCGTTCGCCACTCGAATCCTGGCTCTCGCTCCTATTCGGTCCCGCCCCCGGCGGCTGATGGCTCCTCCCGGCGGGCGGCCAGGGCCGGTCTCGTCCGACGCGTCCGGCGGTTCGGTCGACGTCGCGGTCATCGGGGCCGGGTTGCTCGGCCTGGCGACCGCCCGAGCCCTGCTCGAGCGGCGCCCGGATCTGCGGCTGCTCGTGCTCGAGAAAGAGGCGGTCATCGCTGCTCACCAGAGTGGTCACAACAGCGGCGTCATCCATACCGGTATCTACTACGCTCCCGGCTCCCTGAAGGCTCGTCTGTGCCGGGAGGGCAGAGCGCTCCTGGAGGCATACCTGGAGGAGAAGGGGATCCCCTTCTCGCGCCCCGGCAAGCTCGTCGTGGCCGTGACCGAGGACGAGCTGCCGCGGCTGGGGACGCTCGAGGAGC
>JAKAHU010000173.1 GCA_021825385.1 Chloroflexota bacterium
TCAACGGCCTCGGGGACCTCGTCGCGAGCGCGGGCGTCGGGGGCCTCTGGACGATCGTGACGCCGGGGCTCGCCTTCGGGGCGGCCGCGGCGTTGATGGGCCTGGGTGCGCTCGTCCTGTTCACCATCGACCGGCGGAGCCGGAGCTAGCCAGCTCGTGCTCCGGGCGGGCGTGGCTCGCCCGCTTCGCCCGCTTCGCCCGCTTCGGCCACCCGGCGGCCACCGGGCGGTCCACCGGCGGCCCGGATCGTGACTCAGGCGACCTCGCGCCGGATCGTGGCCGCGGCGAGGGCGACGAAGAGCGCCGCGATCGCGGCCAGGACGATGATCGCCAGCTGGACGCCGGCGGCGGACAGGTCGTGGCCCCGGATCATCACGTCGCGCAGCGCCTCGACGGCGTAGGTCAGGGGCAGGACGCGGGCCACCGGCTGGAGGACGGCGGGCAGCGAATCGACCGGCCAGAAGATCCCCGACAGGAGCCCCTGGGGCACGATCACGATCGGGATGAACTGGAGGATCTGGAGCTCGGTCCGGGCGAACGTGGACAGGAAGATGCCGAGGTTGACCGCGCCGAGGGCGAGGAGCAGGGCCAGCACGAAGGCCAGGAGCGGACTGCCGGCGATCGGCACGTCCAGCCCGATCGTGAACGAGGGCAGGGGTCCAAGCGCCGGAACATCGAGCCGCATCAGGACGAACGTGAGCAGGACGATCACCTGGAGCGTGGCGAAGATGCCGAACCCGAGGCTGTAGCCCAGGACGATCTCCGGCTTCGTGATCGGAGTCGCGAGCAGCCGCTCGAGCGTCCCGCCGATCCGTTCGCGCAGGAAGCTGATCCCGGTCAGGATGAATACGAAGAAGTAGCCGAAGTAGCCGATGAAGACCGGCGCCAGGGCGTCGAGGACGTCGGCGTCCGGGCTCAGGAAGACGGTCTCCCGGGCGAACGCGACGCGGGGCGCCGAGCCTGGGGAGAGCCCGAGCAGGGCGGTGCCGATCGCCTGCTGGAGCTGGCCCACCTTCGAGCCGTCGGCGAGCGGGTCGGCGCCCTGGGTGGCGATCGTGAGCGTCGCCGTGGCGCCCGAGGCGAGGCTGGCCCCGAAGCCGGGCGGGATGACGACCACGACGTCGGCCCGGTCGCCCGCCAGCGCGTCGCGGGCGGCTCGCTCGTCGGCCAGCCCTTCGACCAGCTCCAGCCCGCCGGCCGTCGCCGCCGAGCGGATCGCGGCCGCGAGCCGGCCCCCGGCGGTCTGGTCGAGGTCGACGACCGCGACCCTGGCCGGCACGACCTGCTGGTCGCGCAGGACCCAGCCGAGGAGGGCCGTGATCGCGATCGGAACGACGAAGATCAACCCGAGCGTGCGGGGATCGCGCCGGAACTGGTCGATGATCCGGCGCGTGATCGCCCGCAGGCGGCGCGGGTTCACGAGCCGCCCGCCGCCGGACCGCCCGCCGCCGGACCGCCCGCCGGCAGCGGGGTCCCGTCGTCGTCGAGCCCGGCGAACTGGAGGAACGCCGTCTCGAGCCGGTCCGTGCCGGCTTGGGCGCGGAGCTCGTCGGCCGTGCCCCGGGCGAAGATCGTGCCGTCGCGGATGAAGAGCAGCTCGTCACAGCGATCCGCCTCGTCCATCACGTGGCTCGCCACGAGGAGCGTCCGTCCCGCCGCCGCCAGGCGCCGGAAGTGGGCCCAGAACTGGGCGCGCAGGGCCGGGTCGATCCCCACCGTCGGCTCGTCGAGAAAGAGCACGGCCGGATCGTGGACCAGGGTGCAGGCGAGCGACAGGCGCCGGCGCATGCCGCCCGAGAGCTCGAGGGCGGGGGTCGAGCGCCGGTCGTCGAGCTCGACGAGGGCGAGCACCTCGCGGGCGCGGGCACCGTCGGTCCCGCCGTACAGGCCGGCGAAGAAGCGGATGTTCTCCCAGACCGAGAGCTCGGGGTAGATCCCGTCCGCCTGGGGCATGTACCCGATCCGCTCGAGGAGGGCGCGGGAGGGCATGAGCGTCCCGAGCACGCGGGCCTCGCCGCTGGTGGCCCGGGCGAGCCCGACCAGGAGCCGGATCAGGGTCGTCTTGCCCGATCCGTTCGGGCCGAGCAGGCCGTAGATCCGGCCCGCGCTCAGGCTGAGGTCGACGCCATCGACGGCGTGGATCGGGCCGAACGTCTTGCGCAGGGCGCGGGTTTCGATGGCCGGATCACCCTGCCCTGCCAGCCTGCCCTCCGTCCCCATGACAGCGGTCAGAGTAGCGTGTCGCGGCTGCGGCGGGAAGGGTCGCCCGGACCGCCGGCGAGAGCCGCCTCGAGACGGTCGATGAACGGGACCTGGGCCGGCTTCAGGCGGCGGCGGGCCTCGGCCGGCTCGAACCAGGCGACCCGGTCGATCTCGGGGAACGTCCGCCGGCGGCCGGACCGTGGCGGCCACTCGATCGTGAACGTGTTGCTTCGTGCGCTGGCTGGATCGAGGTCGCCCTCGAGGGCCCAGGCCACGACCAGCTTGCCCGATTTCTGACGCACCTCACCAAGCGGGATCGGGGCACCACCGGGCGGCTCGTGGCCGGTCTCCTCGGCGAACTCGCGGCGGGCGACCGCCTCGATCTCCTCGCCCGGCTCGACCTCGCCCTTCGGGATCGTCCAGTGGCCGAGGTCCTTGGCCTGCCAGAACGGACCGCCCGGATGGGCCAGGAGCACCTCCAGGCGGCCGGCCGGTCGCCTGAAGAGGAGGATCCCGGCGCTCGTCAGCCCGGGCCGGCCGCGCCCCGACCGGTGGCGCTCCTCGCCCCCATCCTCCGGCCGGCCGTCCCGCCGGCTCACGCCGCCTCGTCCGGCAGGAGCGGTCGGACGGTCAGGGCGTGGCGGGTCCCGTCCGGCGCCCGGAGCCAGAGGCCGGTAAAGCCTCCCTCGAACGGCCTGACACCGAGCCGGCTCACCTCCTCGGCCGTCAGAACGCGCCTCGGCCAGCTGGGCAGGCCCGGCTCGGCGGGCGGCACGAAGTCGGCCGGGCCGATCGTGGGCCAGGGCCAGGCGAGCGGTTCGATTCCCTCGGCCGGTGTCCCGGCGACGAGGGTCGCCCGGTAGCGCTCCGGCCGCCAGATCGTGACCGAGGTCGCCCCGGCCGCGTCGAACGCGAGGAGCCGCTCGCGCAGCGAGGCGAGCGAGCGACGGACCTCCTGGTCCCCCTCGCCGACCTGGACGCCCTCGATCCCCAGGGCGTAGACCTCGACCCGCTTGTCCAGCCCGCCGGCGTGGAGCTCGAAGGTCGACGTCGGCGCGTCGGCGACACCCGGCGTGTCGTAGTGGCCGGCCCGGGCCGCCCCCAATCCGCCCGGTCCGATCGCCCAGGCCAGGAGCGACTGGACGGCCTGCTCGGGCAGCCGGGCGATCCGGAACGGGGCCATCAGGTAGACCCCGGCCGGCTTCGTGGCGCTCGCCTCGTCGACGGTCGCCGCGGGGTCGCGGAAGATCGCGCTGCCGTCGCCGTAGAGGGTGAAGATCGGGGCCGTGGTGGCCAGGAAGCCGGGCGGCATCAGCCCGCCGCTCTCCTCGAAGCGGAGCACGACCTCGGTCGGCCCGTCCGGGTGCTCGAGCGTGGAACCGGGCGGCCCGCTCGCCGGGGGAGCGCTCGGGGAGACCGTGGGCGACGGAGGTGGCGTCGGCCCGGCGCCCGCGGTGCAGGCGGCCACGAGCAGGGCGGCCGCGCCGAACAGGGCGGCCGCGACCCTCGGCGCGGCCCTCCGCGCGGCGGTCGGGCCGGGGAGCCGGTCGATCGATCCGCGTCGGCGCAAGTTGGCGTGCATCGTCTCGTGTTCCATGTTCCTCACGACGCTCCGTGACCGCGGGCGGTTCCGGGCCGGTCCTCGCCGTCGGGAGCCGGCCTGCCGACGAGCTGGTGCGTCAGGGCGACCTCACCAGGCGCACCGTCTGATGTGACGAATGGCCCTGTACCGGCCCGTGGGGCCAACCTAGGTTGCCGCTTTACGCCGCATCAGGGAGGGGCAGAGGTGGCCGACCTGTCGACTGTCTTCACCGGTATCCACTTCGAGAATCCGTTCCTGCTTGCCTCGGCCCCGCCGACCGAGTCGGAGACGAACATCATGCGCGCCTACGAGGCCGGCTGGGGCGGTGTCGTGACCAAGACGATCGGCCTCCACCCGGTCGTCAACGTGCGCGGCCCGAAGACGAAGTTCCTGCGCGCCGACAACGGTGGGACGCGGCTGTCGATGGCCAAGCGGCCGGACACGACCCTCGTCGCCTCGTGGAACTGGGAGCTCATCTCCGACAAGCCGCTCGACTGGTGGATCGGCCGCCTGTCGGCGATCAAGAAGGCCTGGCCGAACAAGGTCCTGGTGGCCTCGATCATGGCCGGCTCCGGTAACGACAAGGAGCTGGCGAACTGGCAGACCCTGACCCGGGCGGTCCAGGACGAGGGCGTCGATGCGATCGAGTTGAACTTCTCCTGCCCGCACATGGACCGGGTCGACATGGGGGCGAACGTGGGCAAGGACCCGGTCCTGTGCTCGGTTTCGACTCAGGCCGTCAAGGAGGTCGCCCGCGTCCCGGTCTGGGTGAAGCTGACCCCGGCCAGCGCCGACATCGTGGAGGAGGCCGCTGCGGTCTTCCGGATGGGCGGCGACGCGATCTCCTCGTCGAACACGTTCCCATCTCTACCCCTGATCGACCCCGAGACACTCGACTTCGAGGTGAACGTCGACGGCTACGTTGCCTCGGGCGGCCTGGGCGGGCCGGCGATCCTGCCCCAGTCGCTGGCCAAGATGGCCCAGATGACCCAGGCCTTCCCGGACCGCGAGTTCTCCGGAATCGGCGGCATCTCCACCTTCGCCCACGCCCTGAACTACTTCCTCCTCGGCTGCGGCACGGTCCAGGTCGCCACGGCCGCGATGCTCGACCATGCGATCGGGCCGAACGTGATCAGGACCCTGACCAGCGGGATGACCGAGTTCCTCGAGCGGAACGCCGAGCGCGGCTGGACCTCGCTGGCCGACTTCCGCGGCCTGCGCCGCGGCCACGTCGTCCCCCATGCCCAGATCGCCCGGCCGAATGCCGCCGACTACCACGGCGGCTACGAGGACGACGCCGAGGGCTACGCCCGGGCCGAGGAGTTCGCCCAGGCGCGCTGAGCTCCCGGGGGCTGGGGGCGCCCGTTCCCCGGACAGCTCGCCAGACCGCCGGCCCGGCGGGCCGCTACAGGGGCGAGGTGCGGCAGCGCGAAGCGAGCAGACCGGTCGCTGCCGTCAGATCGAGATCGGCGACCAGGAGACCCTCCTGCCCGTACGGCTGGTAGGCGTGCAGCGTGCCATCGGGGCGCACGATCGCGGAGGTCGTGCCCGAGCCCTCGCTGGCGCAGTTCACCGAGGCGATGTAGCACGTGTTCTCCGCGGCGCGGCACAGGAGCGCCTTCTCGTGGAAGGTGTTGGCCGGATCGGCGAACGTCTGGGGGCGATAGCTGCCGGGCTCGGCGATGTGGGCATGTGGATGAAACACGATCTGCGCCCCGCGACGTACCGCCCAGCGCACCGTCTCCGGGTAGCGCCAGCCCTCGTGACAGATCGCGATCCCGAAGGTCAGCGGTCCGGCGGTGAAGACCCGGCGTTCGCTGCCGTGGGCGGGATAGGTGGCCTCCTCGGACGGATCGAGCTGTCCCTTGTCCTGCCAGCCGGCCATCGTCCCGTCGGGGTTGAACACGCAGGCCGTGATCTGCAGGCCGCGATCGGTCACCCGCTCAGTGCCGAGGATGACCGTGATCCGGGCCCGGCGTGCGGCAGCTGCGACGCTGGCCCAGGCGCGCTCCAGGAACTCGGGATCGGGAGGCGGTGGGGTCGAGCCGGGCCAGCGATAGCCAGGCACGAAACATTCCGGAAAACAGACGATCCTCGCGCCACGACGGCTGGCATCGGCGACCGCCGCGGTGGCGAGCCGGACGGACTCGTCCGGCGTGGAAGGCACACGAAGATTCGCCAGAGCGATGCGGACCGTGCTCACGCCGGCAAGCGTACTCGACCCGGGTCGTCGGTGACATCCCGAGACCGGTCGTGTCCCGGGCCGCGACGGGACGGCACCGCGCCGGTCAAGCGCCGAGCAACCACTCGGCGATGTCACCGGGGCGCGGGACCCGTCCGTAGCTCATGACCTTGCCGTCGATGACCAGGCCCGGGGTGCTCATGATCCCGTAGGCCATGATCGCGCCGTAATCCTCGACCTTGATGATCTCGGCCTCCACGCCGGCCATGGCCACGGCTTGCCGGGCGTTGGCCTCGAGTCGCCGGCAGTTGGCACAGCCGGGCCCGAGCACTTCGATTCTCCTCATGGCAGGTGTCTCCTTTGGCCGTCGCCATTACGGGATGAGGGCGTTGAACAGGTAGCCAATGAGGAGGACCCCGATCGTCACCACCGTCGCGAAGACCGCGATCAGCTGCCAGCGAATGACGCGGCGCAGGATGATGAACTCGGGCAGGCTGATCGCGGTGATCGCCATCATGAAGGCGAGGGTGGTGCCCAGGGGCATGCCCTTGCCGAGGAGGGCCTGGACGATCGGGATCGTGCCCGCCGCGTTCGAGTAGAGCGGCAGCGCGATCAGGATGACGATCGGAACCGCGAGCGGGTTGGCCCGTCCCCCGATCGCGGCGACGAGCTCGGTCGGCGC
The DNA here is from genome assembly GCA_021825385.1 of Chloroflexota bacterium. Classification (GTDB taxonomy): domain Bacteria; phylum Chloroflexota; class Limnocylindria; order Limnocylindrales; family CSP1-4; genus JAKAHU01. The sequence goes on from JAKAHU010000173.1 coordinate 6,649, forward strand.
ATAGCCGTGGATGAACGCCCCGATCCCGATCCCGACCAGCAGGTAGGGCGTGATCCGCCGAACGAGGTCTCTGGTGTAGGCCCAGGCATCGCGGATGCGGTCGGCCCACGTGAGCTTGATCTCGATCGCCGCTCCGCCGGTGCCCTGGAGGGCCCAGACGTAGTCCTCGACATAGCGCTCGAGGCCGAGCCGCCCGATGACCAGCCCGCCGATGATCGCGACCGTGAGTCCGGCCGCCATGTAGACGAGGGCGATGCCGGGTCCAAAGAGGCCCCAGAGCAGGACGAGCGCCACCTCGTTGACCATCGGGCTGCTGATCAGGAAGGCGAACGTCACCCCGAGCGGGATGCCGGCCTCCACGAAGCCGATGAACAGCGGTACCGCCGAGCACGAGCAGAACGGGGTCACGATCCCGAACGCCGCCGCCGCGATGCTCCCGGCGACCGTGCCTCGGCCGGCCAGGGCGGCCCGGACCCGCTCGGGTGGGAAGAACCCCCGGATGAGCGTGACGACGGTGATGATGCCGAGGAGCAGGAGGAGCACTTTCGGCACGTCGAGCAGGAAGAACGCGACCGCGTCGCCGAGATGAGAGCCGCGCTCGAGCCCGAGGACCGAGAAGGCCAACCACTCGGAGAGCGGCGCCTCGGCGAACCAGGCGACGAGCCAGGCGCCGACCGCGAGCGCGACCGTGGCTTCGAGCGAAGGTGGGGAACGGCGGAGCGCGAGGGTCCTCACCGCAGCAGCTCGCCAAGCGAGACGAGCGCCGCCAGGCAGGCCTGCTCGTCGCGCTCGTAGTAGACGCGGCGAGAGTCGGCCCCGCCGCGGACAGCCCGGACGAGCCCGGCCTCGCGCAGGCGAGCGAGGTGGTTGCTGACGTTGTTCTGGCGCTCGCCCAGGGCGGCCGCGAGCTCGCACACGCAGTGGGGTCCGCCGCGCAGCATGGCGAGGATGCCCGCCCGGGTCCGGTCAGCGAGCAGGGTCGCCACCGTGAGCGGC
>JAKAHU010000174.1 GCA_021825385.1 Chloroflexota bacterium
CCCCACAGGAACGGCAGCGGACGGACGTCGAGGTTCACGATCCGATAGTGGGCGCGCAGAACCGGCTCGTCGCCCCGCACGGAGAGACGTCGCTCGAACCGGGCGGGGGCGATCGTCCCAAAGGCGCGGCAGGTCACACTCGCCTCATCGCCGTCGGTGGCGGTCTCAGCCGCCCAGGGAACCGACCACAACTCGCCCATGTACGGCAAGAGCTCCCCGTGCAGCGCGGCCCGGTCGCCGGTCGGGAAGATCTCGTCCCAGCCGCCGGACCACCAGTCGTCGAAGTGCGCACCGTATGGCGCGCGCCGGGGCGGCGTCCGCTCGTTGTGCCAGAGCAGGTCGCGATCGGCCGCCTTGTCGACCACCTCGAAGACCTTGGCCCCCAGCTCGGGCAGGACCGTGACCCTGAGCGCCGCGTTCTCGAGGATGACCGACTCGAGGTCGCCGAGGCGCCATCCCCGGACGACCCGGGCCGTCATGCCAGGCGAACCTCGACCCCGGCCGCCCGGATCTCGGCAATCCGCTCGGGGTCAGCGTCCGTGTCCGTGATCAGCAGGTCGACCTGGGCGAGGGCGACGATCGGGGTGAACCCCTGCCGGCCGAGCTTCGAAGAGTCGGCGACGACGGCGACGCGGCGGGCCCGGGCGGCCATCGTGGCGCCCACTTCGGCGACCAGCATGTGGGGGGTCGTCAGGCCGGTCTCGAGCGTCAGCCCGTCGCAGCCGAGAAAGACGATGTCGGCCGAGAGATCGCGCAGGCCGGCCACCGTCCGGGGCCCGACGAGCGCTTGGTAATCGGGCAGATAGAGCCCGCCGAGGCAGATCAGGTGCGGCGATTCCCAGTCCCCGATCTCCTCGAGGACGGGAATCGAATGGGTGACCGAGGTGATCGCGTTCGCTCGCCGCAACGGCCCAGGGATATGGGACGCGACCTGGACGACCGTCGTCCCGGAGTCGAAGAAGACGACATCGCCGGCGGCGACGAGCGAGGCGGCGACGGCCCCGATCCGGGCCTTCTGCTCGCGGCGTTCCCGGGCTTTCGTGGCGTAGATGCCGTGTGCCCGGACACCGGCATGACCGACGGCGCCGCCGTGGACCCGACGCAGCTGGCCAGCGTTCTCGAGGATCATCAGGTCACGCCGGATCGAGGCCTCGGTCACCCCGAAGCGTGCCGTTAGCTCGGCGACCGAGACACGCTGGAGTTCCTCCACGAGGCGGGCGATCTGCTCCCGCCGGTCACGGGCCGTGGTCATCGCCGTCCTCCCCTGATTGTGATCAGCCGCTTCGGTCATGCCCACCGCCGGTCACTTGCCCATCCCCATCGTCAGACCGGCGATCAGGTACCGCTGGAAGATCAGGTAGACGATCACCGCCGGCAGGGCGCTGACGAGCGACCCGGCCATGAGCACCGGGACGTCGATGATCCGTGAACTCTGCAGGGTGGCCAGGCCAACCGTGATCGTGCGCACCTGCGGAGTCTGGAGGAAGAGCAGCCCGATCAGCAGGTCGTCCCAGATCTGGATGAACTGCAGGACGGCGACGGTCACCAGGGCCGGGATCGCCAGGGGCACCATGACCCGTACGAATGTCTGGGCATACGAGGCCCCGTCGATCAGCGACGCCTCGATCAGCTCGGTCGGTACGCCGCGGAAGTAGGTCGTCATCAGGAACGTCGCGAACGGGGCACCGAGGGCAGCATAGACGAGGACCGCCCCCGGGTACTGGTTGATCAGGCCGAGCTGGGCGACGTTCACGAACTCCGGAATGATGATCGACTGGAGCGGAACCATCATGCCACCGATGATCGCAAGCAGGATCGGGGTCCGTCCCGGAAACCGGAGCTTGGCGAACGCATAGCCACCCATCGTGCTCACCACGAGGATGATCAGGACCGCGGACAGGGTCACGACCGTGGAGTTCACGAGCTGTTGGACGACCGGGATCGCGCGAAGCAGGCCGACCCAGCTGTCGAGCGAGAAGCCTGACTGGGTCAGGTACTGGTCCCGCGAGCGGAAGGCGGTCTCGGTCATGAAGTAGAAGGGGTAGAGCATCACGACCGCGACCAGGCACAGAATCGCAAAGATCACGGCCCGGGCGAGGCGCCGTCGGAGCCTGGTCAGCACCTCCTCAGTCCTCCCGGCTTCGGAGCAGCCGCAGTTGGGCGAGGCTGATCGCGAAGACGATCACGAAGAGCACGACCCCGATCGCCGCGGCGTACCCGAAGACGCCCTGGGCGAACGCTTTCTGGTAGACGAAGAACTCCAGGGTCGTCGTGCCATAGCCAGGTCCGCCGGTGGTCATCACGAAGATCAGGCTGAACAGGGCGGTGAAACCGGTGATCACGGTCAGGATGAAGGCGAACTGGATGAACCGCATCAGGAGCGGGATCGTCACGAAGCGCAGGATTGCCAGGCTCCCGGCGCCGTCCACCCGGGCGGCCTCGTAGACGTCGTGGTCGAGGGTGGCCATGCCGGTGATGAAGATGATCGTGTTCGTGCCGAACATCGACCAGATGAAGGTCAGGATCACGGCCAGCATCGCGGTGTACTCGTTCGTCAGCAGGTCCGTCCGCAGAGAGCTCGGACCGAGTGCGCCGAGCAGGTCGTTGAGGATGCCCCGCTGGGCGAAGAATCGAACCGCCACCATGCCGATCACGACCCACGAGATGGCCGTTGGCAAGAAGTAGACCGAGCGGAAGAACCGCCAGCCGGGCACGTGCTGGTGAAGCAGGAAGGCGACGACCAGTGGGATGAGGATCGCGAACGGGATCGACACGAGGAGGAACGCATTGTTCAGCAGCACCCGCCAGAAGACGGGGTCGCTGAAGAGCTGGCGGTAGTTATCGAGGCCAATCCAGGTGGCGGTGATCCCATCCCAGGTGGTCAGACTGTAGTAGAAGGTCTGGATGATGGGCAGGAACAGGAACGCCCCGGTGAGCAGGATCACCGGCAGACTGAACAGGATCCCCGCCCGCCGCTCGGCCGCCTTTAGCGGACCCGCGCGGCCGCCGGTGTCCTGCCTGCCACGGACCGCCCGGCCGATGGCCGCTGCTGCTGTCAAGTCGTGTCCGCCTCGTCGGTCATCGGCGTCCGGGGCCGCCGCGGCGACGACCCCGGACGTGGGTTGGCTGGGCTACTTGTACGTGTCGCCGCGCCGGTCGGCGGGTAGCTGCATCAGGGTGTCCTGCATGTTCTTCAGCGCCTCGTCAACCGACATGGCACCGCCGAACGCCGCGTTGAGGACCTTCGTCCCTGCGTCACTGACCTCAGGCTGGATCACGTTGTCGATCATCGGGTAGCGGGTGAAACCCTTGTCTGCGGCGTAGGCAAGCAGGTCCTTCGCCATCCGGCTGTCGGTCGAGAATCCTTCCTTGGCCGGGATCAGGCCGGAGTCGGCGACGACCTTCTGCGCCGCATCTGAAGCAAGGTAGGCCAGGAAGGCGGCAGCCTCGGGCTTATGTTGGGAGTAGGTGGTCATCGAGAACCCATCGCCCGAGTATTCAACGACACCCTGGAGGGGCCGGTTCACGAATGGCGGCAGGAAGACTCCGACATTGTCGCCCATCTTCTGCTGGAACTCCGCGATCTGCCAGGTCCCTTCGAGGGTCATCGCCGCTTTGCCGGCCTCGAACTGGGCGATCGAGTCGCTGTTGGTGAGCACGTCCTGGTTCGTGTAGCCCTTCTGGAAGAGCGACACCCACTTCTGGAACTGGGCCTTCACGGCCGGGTCGGTCCAGGCAAGTTCACCGGTGTAGAGCTTCTTCCAGTCCTGCGGTGACCACTCCATCATCAGGTAGCTGACGTCATACCAGGGATAGAAGCCGCCGCCCAGGGCCTGGCCGCCGGTGCCGTAGACAAACGGGGTGATCCCCGCGGCCTTCAGCTTCTCGGAGGCCGCGAACAGCTCGTCCCAGGTGGTCGGGAACTTGTTCGGGTCGAGCCCGGCTTGCTGGAACAGCTGCTTGTTGTAGAAGCCGTTGTAGAACTGGACCTCGAGCGGTACGACCAGGACGCCGTCGTCCGGGTTGAAGTTCAGGGAGCTGTACTCGATCCCCTTGAGCTTCTTGAGCTCATCCAGTGGGACCAGGTCGTTGAGCGGCTCGAGGTAGCTCTTGTACTTGAGGTCGAACAGACCGGTCCACATCGTGGCCAGGTCCGGGCCGGTCTTCGAGATCGCGGCCGCCTGAAGGAGATCGAAGTAGTTGTCGGCCGGCTGGCTGACGACGTTGATCGTGATCTCGGGGTGGATCGCCTGGAAGGCCTTGACCAGGTTCTCGGTCGCGACGGCATTCGCCTCGGTCCCGTAGTTGTGCCACAGGGTCAGGGTTACCGGCGCTGCCGGGGGCGCGCTCGGCGACCCGCTCGCGGCCTCGCTGGCGGCTGGGCCCGTGGTCTGGGCGGCCCCGCCGCAGGCCTGCACCACGAGCGCAGCGACGGTCAGGATCAGAGCGAGTCTCAGTCTGCGGTTCAAGGCTCACGACTCCTTTCGGGCAGATCGGGCTGCGGCACGGCAGCGACCCGATCCCGCAACGGCGGCGGCCTGTCCCGGCCGCCACGACTCCGCCACACCGCCGCATCCTAGCGAATGTGTACTCTAATCGCAACAGATCTGGGCACTACAAATGCGATCACCGATCCGCGACTGAACAGCTTCGGGAGCGGATTCGATCGAGAGCACCGGACAGCGGAGCCGGCGTTGCTTGACAATCGAAACATCTTAGATAGCATTGTGCGCATCTTTCCATACCCTATCGGACACCGTGCCGGGTGCAGTCTGCACCTGTTCGGGTCCCCCTGACGGAGGCGGTGAGCGTGGCGACGGGCGAGGAGATCCGCTTGGCGCGTCTGTTCGACGGATCGGGCAACGCGGTGGTCGTGGCCGTCGACCACGGGCTGTACAACGGGCCGCAGCCGGGCTTCAACGACCTGCCCGGGATCACCGCCCGCCTGCGCCAGGCGGATGCCATCCTGCTCAGCCCGGGCATGGCCCGGCACGTCGCCGACAGCTTCAAGCGCCGGGGTGCGCCGGCGATGATCGTCCGCCTGAACTGGGGCACCCAGTATGCGAGCCAATGGAACTACCACGAGAGCCGGAGCGTCCCGATCATCTCCGCCGCCGAGGCCGTCGCGCTTGGCGCCGACGTTGTGCTCGTCGGGATGTCGATCAAGACCGGCTCGGAGGCGGTCGACGCGGAGAACGTCGAGATCGTCGCTCGGGCGGTGGCCGAGAGCCGGCGGGCGGGTGTCCCGATCGTCGGCGAGGTCTACCCGGCGGGCCATGAAGAGCTTCCCCCCGAGGCGCGTCAGGAACAGATCGCGGTCGGCTGCCGGGTCGTGGCCGAGCTGGGAGTCGACCTGGTGAAGACGTTCTTCACCGGCGAGCGCTTCGCCGAGATCGTCGCCTCCACCCCGGTCCCGATCCTCGCCCTCGGCTCCCGGAAACTGCCCCGCGAACGCGATGCGCTCGAGCTCGCGGCGGCCGCGATGGCGGCCGGGGCACGTGGTGTCGTGTTCGGACGGAACCTGATCCAGGCCCGCAGCCCGGAGCGCTTCCTCGACGCCCTCGGTGAGGTCGTGAAGAACGGGGCGAAGGCGGCCGACGCGGCCGCCTTGTACGGTATCGACTAGCTGCCGGCGAGAGGCAATGGCGCTCATCCTCGGCATCGATGCCGGGACCACGTCGCTCAAGAGCGGGGTCTTCGACGACCGCGGCCTCCAGCTCGCGGTCAGCGGCGAGGAATACACGCTCCATACGCCCGACGCGCTGCGCGCCGAGCTGGACCCGGAGACATACTGGCGTGCCCTGCGCTCGACGGTCACCCGGGCTCTTGAGCGTGCCGGGGCGCGGCCGGCCGACGTCACCGCCCTCGCCGTGTCGAGCCAGGGCGAAACCGTCATCCCGATCGGGCGCGACGACTCGGTCATCGGACCGGCCCTGGTGTGGCTCGACAACCGGGCCGGGGACGAGGCCCTCGAACTCGCGCGGCAGTTCGATCCTGCCACCATCTACGAGGCGACCGGCGTACCGGCGATCGTGCCCACCTGGACGGCGTGCAAGCTCCTGTGGTGGAGGCGCCATGCACCGGAGGTGTTTCACGGCGCGGCGCGCTTCCTGCTCGTCGAGGACTTCCTGCTCCAGCGCCTGACCGGCCGCTACGTGACCGAGGGTGGGGTCCAGTGCACCTCGCTCCTGTACGACATCCGCCACCATCGCTGGTGGCAGCCGATGCTCGACTACCTGGAGCTGACGCCCGATCGCCTCCCCGAGCTGTCCGCCCCGGGCGTGGTCGTCGGCACGCTGCGGGCCGAGGCGGCCGCGGCACTCGGGCTGCCGCGGAGCGTGGCGGTGATCGCGGGCGGGATGGACCAGGGGGCTGGAGCGGTCGGGGTTGGGAATATCGGACCGGGGATCATCTCCGAGAGCACCGGCGGCGCGCTCACCCTTCAGGCGTCGGTCGATCGACCGGACGGCGACCCATCGCGCCAGACGCCGGTGTACGTCCACTCCGCCCCTGGCCGCTACCTCTATTGCCCCGTCTGCCCGACCGGGGGAATGGCGCTCACCTGGTTCCGCGACCAGTTCGGCGAGGTCGAGGTGGAGCGCGCCCGGCGCGAGGGGCGGAGCGCCTACGAGCTGCTGACCGAGCTTGCCGCGACGGTTCCCCCGGGGGCGGAAGGGCTGACGATGCTGCCCCACCTCATGGGCGCTTTCAGCCCCGAATATGATCCGAACGCGCGGGGCGTCTTCTTCGGCTTCACGCTCCGGCACCGCAAGGCGCACTTCGCCCGCGCCATTCTCGAGGCGGTCGCGTTCATGCTCCGGCGCAACCTCGAGTTGCTCGCCACCGCCGGGGCGAGCGCGGCCGAGATCCACTCGCACGGCGGCGGGGCACGCAGCCGGCTGTGGAGCCAGATCAAGGCCGATGTCTGCACCCTGCCGGTGGTGACGATGGAAGGCGAGGACGCCGCCATCCGGGGCGACGCGATCCTGGCCGGGGTGGCAACCGGTCTGTTCGCCGACCTCGCCGAGGCATGCCGCGCGATGGTCGTCGCCCGCGAGCGCTTCGAGCCGGATCCCGCCGCGCGCGAGACGTACGACGTCGCCTACGCGCGCTACCTGGAGCTCTTTGAGGCACTCCGGCCGATGTTCGCGGCGATCGGGCCTGCCGGTGCGGGACCGCAGGCCGGACACTGACGATGGTGCAACCGAGGAGAGGGCAACGATGACAACCAGGGCAAGAATCGGCGTTCTGGTGATGGCACTGCTGGAGGACGACTACAACAAGACCGGGCACATGCGACCGGCGGCCACCGCGGCGGCGCAGGCGATCGCCAATCTCCTGAGCGAGTACGGCGACGTCGTCCATGCCGGACTGGTCGAGGAGGAGCATCAGGCGGCCGCGGCGGCCCGCCTCTTCAATGCCGAGGACGTCGACATCATCGTGGCCATGGAGCTCGCCTACACGAAGGGCGTCGTGCCCGCCCGCTGCCTGATCGATACGACGGCACCGGTGCTCGTGTGGAACGCCCAGAACATCAGCCGACTCGGCGAACAGGACGGTTTCGACGTCGTCATGCTCAACTCCGGGATG
>JAKAHU010000004.1 GCA_021825385.1 Chloroflexota bacterium
CCCGCAGCACCCCGCCCCGGCGGCCCCTCGCCTCCTCGGGCGAGCCCAGCCGCTCCACGACCGCCATGACGTAGGACAGCCCGTAGGCGGTCCCCACGCGCCGCTGCTGCACCGGGTCCCACTCGTCCAGCTCGGGCAGACCGAGCGACTGGCCCCAGCCCGCGCCCTCGAACGCGAGCGCCAGCGTGAAGATGCCGTGGTCCTCCCGCAGCAGCGAGAGGCGCGAGACGCGCGCCACCTGCGCCTCGTAGACGAAGTCGTCCACCGTCAGCGGGAACGGGGGCACCTCAGTCGGGTCCATCGCCGGCCTCCGGCCCGTCTCCGGCCAGCACGCCCATCGGCACGTTCAGCCGCCGGGCGAACGTCCGCAGGGTCGGCAGGCTGGGGAACGACAGCCCCGTCTCGATGGCCGAGACGAACGCCTTGGTCCGCCCCGGCGCGGCGAGCTGGGCCTGCGTCAGCCCGCGGCCCACCCGCACCGCCCGGACGCGCGCCCCCACGGCGACCCGGTAGGCCGCCTCGTCGGCGTCCTCCGGCACCGGGTCCAGCGCGTCGAGCGGCAGCGCCTCCAGCCGCCGCACCACCTCCGCCAGCGGTGCGACCTCGCCGCCCGGCAGCACCACCAGTACGGTCCCCGGCGTCATCGCGTCTCCTTCCTCGCTGCTACTCCGGTCAGGGCCTCGACGCGCGCCACGGCCCAGCACGTCCCCCGCATGGCGAACCCGCGGCACCCGCAGGTGAGGTACGGCCGGGCGGGGTCGTCCACGACGGTGACGACGTGCGCCCACGGCCTGCCGCTGCGGCTGGGGTAGACCACGGCCATCGGCAGGGCGGACTCGTCCTTCGCCTTCCTCGGAGCCGGGAACAGGTCGCCGAGCACCCGCGCCCCGGTGGCGGCCGCGAACGCCTCCACCTGCTCGTAGTAGTCGGCCTCCCCGTCGCTCGACCCGTGGCCCAGCTCCGGGTCGAGCACCACCTCGCGGAAGCCCTCGCACTGGCAGTACGGCCCGTAGCAGCGCCCGTCGTGGACGTCGGCCTCGTGGCCGCAGGCGCAGGTCACGGCATCGCCCCCTCGGCCGCGTCGAGGATGGCCCTCGCGTGCGTCAGGTCGTCCGAGCCGAGCTGCAGCAGCACCGCGGCGTCGCCCCGCGCCCACGCGCGGAACACGCCCTCCGCCCACCGCATCGCGCGCACCGACTGCGCCTGCTGCCGCAGCAGGTCGGAGTCGCCGCCCAGCTCCGCCGCGGCCAGCAGGGACGCCAGCTCGGCGCAGCGGTCGGCCGCGTCCCCCATCACCGCGACGACGCGGCGGCGCGACCAGTCGGCGCCCGCGTAGCCGGTCAGCGACTCGCCCATCGCGCCAGCCTCCCCGCCAGCCACGACGCGGCCTCGTCGTCCGGCAGCACGAAGCGCTCGCAGGGGCACGGCTCGCCGGTCCCGGTCTCCGCGATGCACCACGGGTGCCGGTCGGGGTACGGGCTCGGCCGGTGCTCGCTGCGGCGGTGGCCGCAGTCGGCGCAGCGGGGGTCCGGCCGCCGGGTCATGGCATCGCCTCCACGCTCTCATCTCCGGCGTAGACGAAGAACCACCCCAGCGCTTGCGCGGCAGCATGGCTGTCGTCCCAGCCGATGCAGTAGGGGATCGGGCTCAGCTTGCCCGACTCGTGGTATTCGTAGTGTTTCACGTAGCCCGTCAACTCCGGATGGGTTCGATGCCGTACCCGCTGGCCCGGTGCGAGCAGCGGCATGACCTCTGGCCCCGGGGGACGTCGGATGCGCTCGTGAACCTCGTGCTCGCGGCGGCTGTAGGACGCCCGGCGGCTCACAGCTCCAGCCCTCCCTCGCGCACTCCGCGCGCCGCGTCCATCAGCGCGTACCACAGCGCATCGGTGGCCTCGGTACTGTCGAGTGAGGTCCAGTCGCGCCAGTCGCGCTCGACCCGCGCCTTGATGTCCACGTCGTCGGCCGCCATCTGATACGCGCCGTCGACGACCTTGGCCGCGCCATCCTCGTCCACCTGCACCTTGAGGGTGAGGGTGGCCGGTACGGTGACGGTGTAGGTTCGCTGGCTCATGTGCGTTCTCCCCTTGCTGGTGGGGCCAGTCTGCCAGATCATCACGAGAATGTCAATGGGTATCTTCGAACAGCGCCAGCACCTGCCCGCGGTCCACCCGCTCGATCCGGCCGTACCGCAGCTCCTCGCGAACATACGGCAGGTGCTCGACCTCGGCTCGGAGTTGCGCTAGCTCGTCCGGTGTCTCCCGCTCCGTCTCAGCCATCAGCGCCAGCACCTCGGCCAGCACGCTCGCCCGAAGCCGTGCGCGCGAGCGGACGTGCTCGGTCCGGCTATAGTCGCGCGCGTCTCCCTCGGCGTTGGCATGGCGGCGGAACAGCTCGTCCCGCACGACGGCGAATGCTGAGCGGGTCACGGCTTCGCCTTCGGCGCGTGGCGCCCGACGTGGTGCTCGTACTCGTACTGGTGCGCGAGGTCGTCGCTGTGCGTGCCGTCCTCGACGCAGGGCATCGTCGTATCGGGGTCGTCACGCTCGGCCTCCGGCTCGGCGAGGGCGCGCACTTGATCGGCGGCGGCATGGATGGAGTCGAGGCATGGCTCCGTGTCGGGATAGGTGCCATCGAACGGCGGCTCAGTGCGGACTGGGACGAGGCGAGAGCCTCCGCACCAGTCGCAGAAGGTGTCTAACCTTGCGGCGATGTGGTTCGCCGCCGCCCGCAGACGTGCCTCGCGCGCCTCGGCGGCACGGATCGGGTTGTCGTCAGGGTGCTGCGTGATCGTCGGCGCGTACCAGCCGTGCTCGTCTGGCTCGCCCCACTCGAAAGTCAGCAGGTCTCCGAGTCCATTGCGCCCGAAGAACAGGGTCGCCGCATCCTCCGATACCAGGACGAGCCGAGTTCCTGCGGGAGGCTCAGCGGCGCGGAGGGCGTCGAGCACCTGCCGGGTATCGCAGGGCCAGAGATGGCCATCTGCCGGACAACGTTTCTCTTGTGTGCCAGCCCAACAGGTCCAGGTCTCATCCGTCCACGCCCAATCGTGCCGTGCCTCGATGTCGGCGATGCCAATCACGATGCCCTCCATCCTTCCCCGTCGAACTCCACGACCGACCCGCAGTCCTCGCAGCGGCTCACCCACTCGTGCGGTCGCCCGCCCTCGCGCCCGTCCGCCTCATCGCGCGTCTCGACCTGCGCGTGGTCACAACACTCCGCGCAGATAGCCTGCCCGTCCGCCAGCGGGTCCCCGCACTCGGGGCAGGTCTGCGGGGCGGGGGTCGGGTCCAGCACCTGCCGCACCTGCGCAAGGACGTAGGCGCTCGGCCCGTCGTCCCGTAGCAGGTCGACCCGGGCGGCATTCGGCCCCAGCGTCCAGACCTCGGCGTGGAGCGGCCCGCGCGGGGACCGCGCCGAGAGGTTCACGTGCGCCCGCACCGCCGCCGCCTCGGCGCGGATCGTTGCCAGCTCATCGGGCGAGACCAGCCCCCGCGCCCACGGGGTCGTGCTGATCGCGTTCACCGCGCGGCCTCCAGCGACCGGATCGTGTCCTCGACGTACTCGATGGCGCGGCGGGTGCCGGTCGCCTGCACGAGCAGCTGCCCGTCGCGGTAGGGCCGGACGGTGCAGGAGCCGCCGCCGATGCGGCGGAACGTCGCCGACCAGTCGAAGCAGGCCTGACGGCGGTGGACGAACCCGCGGGCGACGTACTCGGCCGCCTGCTCGGGGGTGAGGACCCAGTGCATCTCGCGTTCTCCCTTGCTGGTGAGGCCAGAGTACCCCATTCGCGCGAGTCTGTCAATGGGTAAGGTGCCGTCACGGCGAGCCCGCCATCATCAGCTTCACGCGCTCCGGGGCGCGCTCCTCCGGCTCCAGCCACGGCATCCCGACCGCCGCGAGGAACGTCCGCTCGTCGGGGCAGGGGACGTACTGCCCGTGGGCATACAGCCGCCCGCCCTGCACCCGCCGCCCCCACGCCCGGCAGCGCGTCACCAGCTCACGCGAGAAGTCGGCCGGGCCGGTGCGGATGGTGAGGATCACGCCGAAGTCGCTGCGGCTCGGGTCCACGACGAACAGGTCGACCGGCAGCCCCCGGAAGGTGAGCGCCTTGTAGGCCGGGCCGTCGCGCGTCTGCAGCTCCTCGGAGCCGTCGGCGCGGTGGAGCATCACCGGGCGAGCGGAGAGGACCCCGCTCTCCCGCAGTACGTCCACCCGCTCGGCGAGCACGTCCACCCGTACCGCGTCGCCCCACAGGCCGCTGGCCTCCTCGCGGTAGCGCGCCTCGGCCACCAGCTCGATGTCGGACACGAGCGCCTTCCGCCGCCGCAGGCTGCCCGCGATCACGACCCGCTCGCAGTCGGGGGCCAGCAGGTCCCGCAGCTGCTCCGCTACGGGCAGCGCCTCGGCGTAGGGGATCGGATCGCCGCTGCTCACGGACGGCCCTTGCTGATTGCCACGCGGAACGGCAACCGGCGGCCCTTCCGTCCCGTGCCGTCGCAGGGCTGCACGCGCCAGCAGGAACACCCGACCTCGAAGCGACACGGATGCTGCCGGTCGGCGGCCCGTCCACACACGCCGCACGCGCGCTCGATCGGCTCCGGGTTCATGGCTGCCTCCGGTAGATCGTCAGGTGGTCGTGGACGCCGCTCCACCGCGGCAGGTCGACGTCGCGCTCGGCCCGCCAGTCCCGCTCCAGCGCCGCGTGGAACGCCCGGTCCCCGGTGCAGCCGCCGGCGTCTTCCCCGACGTACGCGAGGCGTCGGCCCCCGGCCCGGTCGTAGGCCCGCAGGGCTCGCGCGGCCATGCCGGAGGCGTACGGCGGCCAGCACAGGAACAGCGTCCGGTCGGGGTAGCGACCGGCGCGTTCCGGGCCGCCCCGCAGGATCCGGGTCCACGGCTCCCCGTCGCCGGGACGCCACCAGCCGGAGTCGGCGTAGCGCGGGGGGTAGGTGTCGAACGCCAGCACGTCGGCCCCTGCCTCGCGGAGCAGGTGCGCCCAGTAGCCGCGTCCCGCGCCGATCTCGACGAGCGGCGAGAGGGCGGCCACCGCGGCCACGGCCTCGTCGGTGGGGATGGCGAACGCGTAGCGCCGGATCAGGTCCCAGCGGTAGTCGACGCGATCCCCCTTGCTCCACCGCATCGGCGGCAGCGTGTCCCACGACGAGCTGGCGAACCCGCGTCCGAGCAGGCCGTGCGCGCGCGGCAGGGCGAGGCAGGCGGCAAGGTAGTCGTTCACGGGTCGACCCTCACCAGCAGCCGCCCGTGCGTCAGGCAGGTGCCGTGGACCCAGCGCGGGCTGACGGTCACCTCCACCCGGCTCAGGTCGGCGCCGCACGTGGGGCAGCGCACGCGCCGGGCCGGGGTCGGCCACTCGGGCGGCTTGCGGCCGACGATCAGGCTTCGCCACACGCGCTGCGGGCGCATGTGGTTGTGCGTCGCCGGACGCTCGGTGGTGCGCGTCTCCGGCGCCCACTCAATCATGCCGCCCCGGCTCGCCCGCCCGACCGCTCCCGACATGGCGCGGTGCTCCGCGGGGTCGGGGACGCCGTGCTCGTGCAGCAGCCGCCACACGTCGTCGGTGGTGAACTCCTCCCGCTCGCAGGCGAGCACCTGCACCGCCAGCCTCGCGAACACCAGCCAGTCGGCCGCGTGTATCTCGGCCCGGACGATGGCGTCGTCGCGTGCCTGCCGCTCGCTCACGACATGCTCCCTGCCGGACGGGTCGTCTCGGTTCATCGCTCGTCGCCCCTCGCAAGGTCGCTCTGCTCGTAGTCGTGGACCTCGCCGGTCTGCCGGTCGAGCACGTACCAGTGCGTTCCGTCGCTGCCAGCGTCGCGGGTGAGCTGGAGCGCCCAGTAGGCTGCCTCACGCGCGTCTGCCATGCCGAACTCCGGGTTGCCCGAGTCGGACCCCGTGGCCGGGTAGCTGGCCGCCAGCATGACGACGTAGCGGTCCTCGGAGACGACGTAGAGCGACGTCTCGGTGCTGAGGTGCTGGATACCACTCGCGGCATCCGACCGCGGCTCCTGAACGGCGCTTCCGGCCTCAGAGGACATCGCAGTAGTCGTAGCTCTCGTTGTCCCGCTCATGACGATCCTCCCATCGCTCCGGGCGCTCGCCGTAGACCCGCTCGCGCAGCGTCGTAGTCCGCATGCAGGCCGGGCAGAATGTCTCGCTGACGAAATACCAGTACCGACGCTCTCCTGCGGCATAGGCTGCCGCCGACTGGTCGTGGCGACGGCGAGCCGCCTCGATGTCGGCCAGCAGGGCGTTCCACCTCGCCTCGGCGCTCACGGCTGGTACTCCGGTTCCACGGCCTCGACCGCGGCGCGGTCGCCGTACCTCGCCTGCCACGAGTTGGAGTGCGTCACGTAGCGGAACGAGCGGCCGTACTTGGGGTCCGTGCGGTGGACGGCACACACCGCGATCCGGCCGTCCCCCGCGGAGTCACGCTCGATGCGCCGCACGTAGCGCGCCTTCCCGTTACAGCGGTGATGGCCGAAGCCGGTCGCGTCGATGACGCCGATCTGACACTGGCCGATCCCTCCGCCGTAGGGGATTGCCGCGGCCTGCTCCGCAGCCTTGCGCGCCGCCTGCCGCCGCTCCTCGTGGACGGCGGCCTCGCGGCTCTGGCGCTCGTACGGGCGGTAGTCCGCCCGGGGGCAGATCACGAAGTCGTACTCGCGGAGGATGCCCAGCGCGCCGGGGTACTCCGCCAGCAGTCGCTCGCGCACGTCCTCGATGGCGTTGCGGTCGCGCTGGCAGATCTCACCGAGGGTCAGTAGCTCACCGGTGGCGTTCATCGGTGTGCCTCGCGGATGATCTGCTGGAGGCGGTGCATGGCCTGCCCCTCGTAGTCGTAGGGTAGGTTCGCGTCCAGCACTCGCTCGATGACCAGCAGGGCCGCGTTCAGCCTCTCGCGAGTATCCGAGTCGAGGTTGTACGTCCGGACGACGGTGGCGATCTCCTCGGCCGCCGCGTCCACCTGCTCGACGTGGGTCAGGTCACGATGCACGGCCATCGGTCGGCTCCTCCTTCCGCTTACCACACGCCTCGCAGATGACGGCTGGGCGGTTCCCGTAGCAGGGGCGAAGCTTCCACGCGTTGCTGTCGGCCGGGAGGCTCTGGATGCACTCGACGACTGCCTCGCGCGTCGCGTCCGGCCCCAGCGACAGCCCCTCGTTCACGGCCCCCTGCTGGTACTGGCGCCGGAGGGCTCGCCGGATCTGGACGGCGCGCTCGGCGGTCTGGATCATCGGGTGTCTCCCCTGTGCTGGTGAGGCTAGCCTAGCCCCCTGCCGCGGGTCTGTCAATGGGTAAGTTTCACATCCGGGCGGGGGAGGACGCTCGCAGTTACATCCTGTACGTGGAGGAAGGACGTTCGGGCCGTCGTGCGGTGGCTCGTCACGGCCAGCATCTGCCAGCAGCGGCTGCAGACTCGCACCCGCTGGCCGACCTCGCGGAAGCCGTTGACCACCAGCGGATCGTCGGCCTGCACGGTAACGGTCACTGGGGCTGCGGTGTGGCGGTGGTGCTGATCCATCCCCGTTCTCCTCTTGCTGGTGAGCTAACCATAATCCCTCCGGAGCAGTCTGTCAATGGGTAGTTTCGGATCCGGGCGGGGGGTTTACAGCCCGCGGGCGGGGGATAGAATGGATGGGCTGCCGGAGGTCGCACCAAGGGCAGCCGGGCGTAGAACCCGAGCGGAGCGCGAGGCGGGTGGCTGTACCCCGCTCGCCTCCCCCGCTACTCGGTACAGGAGGCTCGATCCGATGATCCGGTCCGAACGACCCCGCCCCACGGCCCCGCAGCAGACGGGCGGTGGTCGTACCCGCGTCCGTCGTGACCGGGAGGCTCAACAGCCCCTCCGCTCGTGAGCGGCTGGAGCCTCGCCGACGTGGGCGAGGTCTACCGCGCCGCGTGGTGCCCCCGCACCGACGCCTACGCCGACTGGTCCGTGCAGGGGGAGCACTGGTACGCCGTGCGCGAGGAGCTGACGGTGGCGCGCATCCTCGATGGGCTCCGCAAGGTCCGGCCCCCAGTCAGCGCGTACATGGACGACCGCGAAGGCAACACGCACGTGCCGGCGGTCGACTTTGACCGCGACGACGGGTTGGACCTCGGCCTCCGGCTGGCGCGCGTCATCGACGCCGACGGCGGACACGCCTACGTGGAGCGCAGTCGCCGCGGCTGCCACGTCTGGATGACCACGGAGGTCCTACCGGGCGAGACGGTGCGGCGGGCGCTGCGCTACTGGCTGGGACGCGTGGACCGCGAGGCGGCCAAGGATCCCAAGGTCGAGGTCATGCCGATGGCCGTCCAGCGCGGGCCGGAGACGGTGGGCCACAGCCTACGCCTGCCACTCATGCCGCACCAGCGCACCGGCGAGCGCCACCCGCTCTGTGACCCCGACGGCAAGCCCATCGGCGGGACGCTGGGCGAGACGATGATGGCGGTGGTGGACACGCCGGGGGCCGTGGTGCGGGCCGCCGCGGAGAAGGTCAAGGTCGGGGTAACCGAGATCACCGTGCCCCCGTGGGCGCGGCACCCGCAACGGGAGGGCGGAGACGTAATAGCAATCCTGCAGGAGCACGGCGTCCAACGCGCCGCGCCGGGGCGGACGGTGCGGTGCCCACTGCATGAGGATGGGTCGGCCAGCATGACCATCTCGCGAGACTCGGAGCGGGTGTGGTGCCACGCTCCCCACTGCGACGCCTACAACGACGGGCGAGGACTCGGAGCGGGTCAGCTCGCTCGCGCGCTGGCCGGAGTGCCGAGCCGTGGCTGACCTGCCGCCCGAGGGACTATCCCAGACCCGATTCGGGTGCCGCTACTACATCCCGGAGATCCACACGATCTTCGACGTCGTGGACATGCGCCGCAAGTCGGGCGAGCTGTGGGGCGAGCTGACGATCCGCTGCAACCTAGAGGGCGTCAGGGGCCAGCTCGACGGCAACCGGCTGCGGCAGGGCAACTTCAACTTCTCGTCGGTGACCGCCCGGCAGTCGTGGGCGAAGGCGTTGGAGGCAATGGCGCCGCCGGAACTGAACAAGCGGTTGGAGTGGGGGAACCTGCTGGAGCACGTCAGTCAGGCCGTGCTCGATCACGAGCGCACGGGAAGCATCCGCGGTGGCGTGATCACGGGGAAGCGCATGAACGGAGGTGGTCGCCCGTGGGCGGCGTGGCCGATCCTGCCGCACCACGAGAATGCGACGCTGTTCAGTCGCGGCGGGGCAGGCAAGACGGCGTTCGTCGCGACGACGGTGCTCGGGCTCGGCCTCGGCCAGTCCCTCACGCCGGGGGTCCGCATCGACCGGCCCTACCGCGTGGCCTACCTCGACTGGGAGACGAACGTCGAGACGGCCGAGGACCTGTGGGGGCTAATCGCCGAGACGGCCAAGGTAGCGGTTCCACCGACCATCTGGTACGAGCCGATGGAGGGCTCGCTGGAGCGGTCGCTGCCGCTCGTGTCGAACATCCTCGACAAGCACCGCGCTGACCTCGTGGTCATCGACTCGGTGGGCATGGCCCTGCTCTCGTCGGGGGACTTCTCCGACCCGTCTGAGTCGATCATCCGGGCGTACCAGTCGTTGCGGCGGCTGGAGACGTGGGGCCTTCTCATCGACCACGTGTCGAGCGGCGACCTCCACGGAGGCAAGCCCGCCGTGAAGGCGTACGGCTCGATCTACCGCATGAACCTCGCCCGTCACGCGCTCGCGCTCCACATCGGGGACCGAGCCGGAGACACGAAGCACGCGTATCTCGTCTGTCCGAAGACGAACATGGGGCGTGACGAGTGGGCGATGGCGGGGACGTTCGTGCGGTCGGACAGCGAGCTGCGGTGGGAGTTCGGGGAGCCGGATTTCGACCTGTACGACCGTCTGATGAACGGGGATGAGGAGGAGGAGGAGTCTGAGGCGCGCGCGACGCCGCGCATGGCCGACCGCATCCTGAGCTACCTCCTGTCGTGCTTCCCGAGGGGTGCCACCACGGCCGACATCGCACGGCAGCTTCACACGACTGCGGGCATGGCGCGGAACCGACTCAATCGGCTGGCCAGCGATCAGCTCACGGTCATCGTGGAGCGTCAGGGACAGGAGAACGTGTGGGCGCTGACGCAGGAGGGAATCAACCTTGCCCAGACAGTCAACGCATCGCCAGCGGAAGGAGCAGACTAGTGGTCGTACCAGGGGTACGCGTACCCGGTACGGGAAGGGGTACGCGTCGGATCTCACGCAGTGGATCGGGGTCGGGATGGGCCACCTCGTACCGTGCGTGTACCGGGTACGCGTACCCCTTCACCAAGGTCGTACCTTCCCGGCACACCCTAAAGGGTGTGTGTTGCCGGGGGTACGCCGGTACGTGGAGGAAGTCCATTGGATCGGTACGTGAGCCCCCGGCTGAGACTGGCGATCCTAGAGCGCGACGGCTACCGATGCGTGTACTGCGGGAAGACGTCGGCGGACGCGCGCCTAGAGATCGATCATGTACTGGCGGTGGCGCGGGGTGGGACGTCGGAGGGGACGAACCTCGTCGCGGCGTGCGAAGACTGCAACCGGGCGAAGGGGGCTCAGTCGGTGACGCCTCCGGAGCACGTTGCACTTCGCGAGGCCCCGCTTATGGCCATAGCGCGACCCCGCGGGGCGAACGCATCCGTCTGGCAGCGCGAGGCAGACCGACGCTGGCCCGACGCGATGGACATGGTCGAACCCGCGACGATGGACGGACGGTTCGCGTCCGTAGCGTGGTGCACGACGCTGACCGTTCACCTGTTGCGAACCGCGGCCGACGGGGAGGGCGCGAAGCGGATCATCGACGGGATCGGGTGTGGCCACTCCTGCTGGCGGGACCACGAGGTCGTGGATCTGGCAGCTCCCGAGGTGATAACGGTGCCTGCCGAGCTGCGGCGTGTTCGCCGTCGTCTCCAGCACATCCTCGGCTGCGCGATCTGCATGGGGACGACGAACGGGCTGGCTCCGGCAGCAGCCAAGCGCCGAGGGAATGACCGGATCGAGCGCATGCTCATGGAGCGCTGGGATAAGGTCCGGCCGGTCAAGCATCGCCGGAAGCCGCAGCGTGAGCTTCTTGATGAGTGGGAAGAGGATGGGCTAGTTGCCCTATGACGACGGGGGCTAGCCGGGGGTCGGCACCGGAGGGTATGATGGCGGCGAGAGGAGATGGAGCTGCCGAGAGGCGCCCCTCCCTCCTCCCTTTGCTGGCGTCGAGCCCCGGTGACCGCCTCGTGTGGTTAGCCGGGGTTCGGCGTGTCTAGGAGGGAGATCACGAATGGCTGATGCTGTGGAGTGGCGGAACCGCATCGTTGACGAGGGGGACGAGCCGCCGGACCAGCTCTTGGCGTCGCCGTGGAATTGGCGAACTCACGGCGCTGCGCAGCGGGACGCCATGCGCGGTGCGCTGTCGCAGATCGGCTGGATCCAGAGGGTCGTGGTGAACCGCACCACAGGCCACGTCGTCGATGGACACCTGCGCGTCGAGGAAGCCATCAGCCACGGTGACGCCACCATCCCCGTTCTGTACGTCGAGCTGTCGGAGGACGAAGAGCGGCTCGCACTGGCCACGCTCGACCCCATCGGCGCGATGGCCGGCGCGGACGCCGCTCGGCTCGATGAGCTACTGCGCGACCTGAACACCGGAGATGAGGGCCTGCGCGTCCTGCTCGACGACCTAGCACGGCAGAACGACATCGACTTGACAAGCCGTCCCGCTACAGATCGGCCAAGTCTCGCAGACCGTTTCCTCGTGCCCCCGTTCAGCGTGCTCGATACTCGGCAGGGGTATTGGCGCGCGCGGCGCGCTCAATGGTTGGCGCTGGGGATACAGAGCGAGTTGGGCCGTGGGGATGATATTCAGGGCAGCGGCGCGAACTCGGCCTACAACGGGTCGTCTGCCTGGGCAGACGACCGAGGTCCCCGACGCCGAGCTGTGGGATATCGTGCTCACGGCGTTGCTGCGACTGCGGATCCGCAGTCGCAGCAGGGCTTGACCGACAAGGCTCTTGAGGGCAGGGACGACCTGTACGGTCAGGCCGCTCGTAGGCTCGGGCGTGCTTCTCCGAGCGGTTCCCTGAAGCCTGCCGCAAGCGGACGAGACGCGGACGGCCATCTCCTCGGAGGAGATGGCCGTGGCAGGCCGATCCGAGGTCTTGCCCGGGCGTTCGGGCAAGACCTCATGCGAGGCGAGCACATTGTCGGTGCGAGACCGTCGGCCCGTGCGACGGTCTCGCAGAACCCCGACGGGACGCTGCACTACGAACCTTCGAACAACGGAGAAGGCGTCAACGGCACGTCCATCTTCGATCCGGTCCTGTGCGAGCTGGTGTACCGCTGGTTCATGCCGGCAGGGGGATCGGTGCTGGACCCATTCGCAGGTGGGTCCGTGCGGGGGATCGTGGCCACCGTGCTGGGGCACGCTTACACGGGCGTGGACCTATCGGCGGCGCAGGTTGCG
Organism: Chloroflexota bacterium; assembly: GCA_021825385.1. Lineage (GTDB taxonomy): Bacteria > Chloroflexota > Limnocylindria > Limnocylindrales > CSP1-4 > JAKAHU01. The sequence continues at coordinate 12,471 of JAKAHU010000004.1, forward strand.
GCCAACGAACCGCAGGCCGCTCGACTCGGATTGTCGCCGCAGTGGGTGGTCGGTGACAGCCGGGACCTGCCGACGCTCCTGCCGCAAGCGGAGTGCGATCTCGTCTTCACCTGCCCGCCGTACTACAACCTAGAGGTCTACAGCGACGACCCCGCAGACCTGTCCAATGCCGCAGACTATGCGGCCTTCCTCGCCGACTACCGGGTGATCCTTGTGCACTCGTGGGAGCGCCTGCGGGAAGATCGCTACATGGTGTTGGTGGTCTCGGAGGTCCGCGAGCGGAGCCACTACGTGAGCCTCGTGGCCGATACGGTCAATGTGGTACGTGACATGGGCGGGCGACTCTACAACGAGGCGGTCCTCATCAACTCGGCGGGCAGCCTGCCGATCCGTGTCGGGCGGCAGTTCGGAGTCACTAGAACCCTCGGCCGGATGCACCAGAACGTGCTGGTGTTCGCCAAGGGCGACGGTCAGAGGGCTGGGCGGGCGCTGGGTCCTGTCGAGGTCGCGGAGGGACCGGATGAGTGGGCGACGACGATCTGAGAGGGGGCCTACCCATTGACATGCCCGCAACGGCCTGCTACCGTTGCCACGAACCCGCAGCAAGGGGAGGCGCTATGTACCAGCCGCTAGAAGGAGTCTTCGTGGGGCGTCCGCCCTGCTCTGCCTGTCATGCGGCATATCGGCTGCACACGGACGGACGGTGCCCCGAGCAGTATCGTCCCGGCACGCTAGATGAAGCAGCCCAACTGCTTGCCGACGCGGAGCACAGCGGCGATCCCCTGCGGACCTTCGTGGCGCGCGGCGACGTCCAGCGACTATCGCGCGTCGAGACGCGATAGAGTCGGGGCCTACCCACAGCAAGGGGAGAAGACATGCCAGCGAACATCGCGTACGACGCGAGGATGAACCGCCATCAGGCGGTCTACGTGGGCAAGCCAGCGTGGCACGGGCTCGGCACCGTCGTGGACGACGCGCTGACCCCGGAGCAGGCGCTGGAGGCGGCTGGCACGGCGTACACCGTGGACAAGGCGCCGCTGTTCGCCAAGATCGGCGACCGCTTCGTGGAGATGCCCGAGTATCGGGCGACCTACCGCACCGACACCGAGGACGTGTTCGCGCCCGTGAGCGCCGACTACCCCGTGATCCAGAACCTGACCCCCATGCAGATGCTCGCGGAGATCGTCCGCACCGGCGAGGCGGGCATCGTCAGCCATGCCGCGCTGGGCAAGGGCGAGCGGCTGTTCGCCGTGCTCGACCTCAAGCGCCTGACCGACCTGACGATCCCCGGCGACCCGAGCAAGCACGACGCCTTCCTCGTGGCCCAGTGGTGGCACAACGGCGGCGGCGCGCTCACGTTCACCGAGTCGATGGTCCGTGTGGAGTGCCAGAACATGGCCGACGCGAACCTCGCCTACGCCCACCGCACCGGCAAGCTCGCCCGCGTCATCCACACGGGCGACACGCGGTCGGCCGTGGAGGAGTCGCGGCGCACGCTGGGCTTCGCCGAGCGCGACGTGCAGGCGTTCGTCAAGCTGATGGCGACGCTCAGCGACATCCCCATCCCCAGCCGGTCGTGGATCGCGGGCTTCACGGAGCGCCTGATCCCTATCGAGCCGGAGGCCGAGCGCCCCACCCGGCGGCTGGCCGCCCGCGAGACGATCGCGGCCCTCTACGCCAACTCCTCGACGCTGGTGGGCGTCCCCGAGACGGCCTACCGCGCGTTCAACGCCGTCACCGAGTTCGTAGACCACTATCGGCCGCTCTACGTAAGCGACGAGGCGCTGGTCCCGGCCAAGCGCTTCACGACGCAGGTCGACGGATCAGGTGCTCGGCTCAAGGATCAGGCCCTGCGCCTGCTCGTGGATGAGTTCGAGGTTCCCACGGGGAGTGCGCGGTGAGGCATCGTCGGTTCCTGCCGGTGGTCAGGGAGGGGCGGCTGGTCTGCCGGACGTGCGGCCAGCCTCCCGACCCGGGCCGCGTCTGGCGGACGTGGAGCGATGGGAAGTGGCGGCCGGTCGATGCCGACGGGGAGCCGGATTACCGCCGGGAGGCATGGGAGCACACCGGACGGAGGGCCGTGGCGTGAGGGTCCGGATCGGCAACACGAGCGGAAGCTGGGCGGACGTCGGCCCCTCGTCGGCCTACGGCGACAAGCGCCGCTGGTACCTCGGCGGGACGCCGCTCACCGAGGGCACGCCGCCGCACGTGGACGGCACGGGCTCGACGGCGATCCGCCGGGCTCGGCTCGCCGCGAGGGGCGAGGGCCACGGGCGTCCGTTCGACTACAGCGCGGGCTGCCGCTGCGACCTCTGCCGAGAGGCGCACCGCCGGGTCGAGATGGCCGCGAGGGAGCGTCGGAGGGCGCGGGCCGAGCGAGCGAAGGCGGCGGCGCGATGAGTCCATTCGACACGGACGAGGCCGTGCGCCGGACGATGGACCGACTGTTCGCGACTGCCTGGGAGGGCGTTGCCGCTCCCGCCAAGGACGAGACGATCATCGTCGTGCCGGGGAGGACCGGCCCCGTCTCGGTGCGCTTGCGTCTCGCGGACATCGAGGCCGTCCAAATCGAGCTGGGCCTCGGCGCACCCTGCGGGATCTGTCACCACAACCCGTGCACGTTCCGGGATCGGGCTGACGCATGACCGATCTCGCGCCGGTGACGCTGACGGAGGCGCGCCGCTTCGTGGCGGAGCACCATCGACACAACCGCGCCCCACAGGGCTGGCTGTTCGGCGTGGGGTTGCGAGAGGGCGACTCCCTCGTCTCGGTAGCGATTGCTGGTCGCCCAGTCTCTCGTAACCTCGACGACGGACGAACGGTGGAGATCACGCGAGTCTGCACACTGGGACAACGGAACGCGAACAGCCGCCTCTACGGCGCGTTGTGTCGGGCTGCCGCAGCACTCGGGTACTCCCGGGCCGTGACGTACACGCTGCTGTCGGAGTCCGGCTCGTCTCTGCGAGCTGCGGGGTTCCAGCAAGCAGAGCAGTTGAGCCAGCGGACCTCGTGGGCCAACCCGTCTCGTCCTCGACAGGACCGCACGATCTGGGGCGAGCGCACGCTACCGGATGAGCCGAGGGTGCGCTGGGAGCGTGTGCTGTGAGGCTGACCGCGCTTCGGTTGGTGAACTTCATGAGCTGGGATCACCTCGACCTCGACCTGTCAGAGTGCGACGTGGTAGGCGTCACGGGCAGGGTCGGATTCGGAAAGTCGAGCCTTCTCGACGCTCTCTTGTGGGCGATCTACGGCGAGGGGCGTGCCAGCGCGGACGCGATGGTGCGGCAGGGCGAGGAGCGCGCGGCGGCCGAGGTGGAGTTCGACGCGGGCGGACGACGCGTGCTGGTGCGGCGGGAGCGCGAGCGTGGCCGGTCCACGGCGCTGACGCTGGAGGTGGACGGCCAGAGCCTCACCCGGCACACGGTCGCGGAGACGCAAGGAGCCATCGACGAGCTGGTAGGCGTGTCGTCCGACGCGCTGCTGGCGACGGCGGTCATGGTGCAGGGGCGCAGCGACGAGTTCGTGCGGCTGCGACCGGCCGAGCGCATGGCGCTGCTCTCGGACCTCGTGGTGGAGGACCCGTACCCCGCGTGGCATGAGGAGGCGAAACGCCGTCGCGATGATACACGTGAAACGGCCGCCAAGGCGGAGGCGCGTCGGGCGCTGCTGGCCGAGCAGGGCGAGCGCGCCGCGGAGTACCGAGAGGCTGCGGCTAGGCACTCTGCCGCCGCAGAGCGCGCGAGGGAGGAGGCCGAGTCGAGCCTGCGGGCGCTGCGTGACGCCGAGGCGGCCACTGCGGGGCTGCGAGTCGCGGAGGAGCGCCGAGCGCGTCTGGCGGCGGAGGTGGAGCGTGTCGCTGCGGAGCGCGAGCGACTGGAGGCCGACGTCCTTCGCCTGCGTGCGGTGGTCGAGCAGCCCGACCCGTCGATGCCACCGCGACCAGACCCCGAGGTGTTACGGCAGGCTGAGGAGGATGCCGAGGTTGCTCGCCGTGCTGCGGCCGACCTACGGCTGGCGCGGGTCGGGCTAGAGCAGGCCGCGCGAGAGGAGGAACGAGTCCGCTCGCTGGCGTATGACCGCTCGGCGATACCCTGTCACGGCGAGGGGGTCTATGCGGCCTGTCCACTGTTGGCGACGATCCCCACGGCGGAGCGGGTGCAGGCGGTCGTCGCGGCGGCTCGGGATGCCGAGTGGGGCGTCCTCGCGCTGGAGGTGCTGGCCTCCCCTGAGGAGGCGCGGCGCGAGGAGGCCGAGCGGCTGCGCGAGCAGTGGCACGCGTGGGAGCGAGACGCGGCAACAGCCGAGGCATCGCGACTGGCGCTGGCGACGCGCAGGGAGGACGCGGCGCGCGACGCTGCCTCGGCGGAGGAGCGGCTGACGAGCCTCGCTGCGGTGGAGGCCGCGTCACAGGCCGAGCTAGCAGCGCTGTCTGGTCCGGAGGCCGACCGGTTGGCGGCACGCGAGGCGATGATCACGGCGCTGCGCGAGGATGCCGAACAGGCCGCGGCGGCGGCAAGACGGCTGGGGGAGCAGGCGGCGGTGTCCGCTCGCGACGCGGATCGCGCCGAGCAGGCCGCGCGGGAGGCAGCGGAGGCACAGGCAGAGGTTGAGCGCGAGTCGGGGCTCGCGCAGTCCTACGCCGCACTGGCCGAGGCGTGGCACCCCTACGGCATCCCCCGCCTGATCGTGGAGGAGGCCATTCCCCGCATCGAGGCGCACGCCAACGAGGCGCTGGGGCGCCTGCCCGGCGGGTTCGTGCTGCGCCTGTCGACGAGCCGGGAGAAGCGCGCGGGCGGGACCACCGACACGCTCGACGTGGTGGTGGAGATCGGGAGCCGAGAGCGCGACTACGGGCTGCTGTCGGGCGGGGAGCGGTTCCGCGTCGACCTCGCCCTGCGGCTGGGCATCGCCGCGCTGCTGGCCGAGCGCACCGGCCGGAAGGTCCAGACGGCTATCTTTGATGAGCCTCTAGCACCCGGCGACGAGCAGGAGCGGGAGGCGGTGCTGGAGGCCATCTCTACGCTCGCGGAGGAGTACGGTCTGATCATGGTCATGTCGCATGACACCGACTTTGCCGATGCGCTCCCGTGGACTCTGCGGGTCACCAAGGAAGGCGATGCCAGCAGGGCCGTGCTATCGCGTCAGTGAACGGAGAGACTAGAATGAACGGAGCCGGAGTGAGCGGCGTTACCATATCGGCGACCCCGACTGCGCTCACTCCGCGTCGGGGTCGCGCCGTACACGGGAGAGTGAGATCCGTGGACGCATCAGCGGGCGATTGTATTCCGTGGCGCGGACGCCTAACCCGTATGGGGTACGGGATTGGCTATGATCCAGCGACGCAACATCAGAAGCTCGCGACGCGCCTTCTCTGGGAGCGGATACGAGGGCCTATCCCTAAGGGACTGACGCTCGACCATCTCTGTCACGATTCGCTCGTCTGCCCGGGCGGGCCGGGTGACCCGCACAGGGCCTGCGTCAATCTCGATCACTTGACGGTTGCTACGCGAGGGGCAAATGCCCTGCGAGGCAATAGCGCTCCGGCGAAGCACGCGCGGATGCTCTCCTGTGTCCATGGTCACGAGTTTCGGGATCCCCGACCACGTAGTCATACTGATCCTCGTATTCGGCGGTCGTGCCCGACTTGCGATGCTCTGTCGCACCGCCGACGCCGAGAACGTGCGGGGCTGGTTCGGACCGGCCTACCGCTTTTGACGGGCCACTTTGACGGGAAGGCGTGTGTCTACGGGACGCATCATCCCTTGCCGACTGGCCATTGCCTTTACTGCGGGAAGGTCCAGTCCGGTACTGTCCTTTCACGCCACGCGGAGCTAGTGCGGCAGTGAGGCGCACGCCCCTCCGCGCCAAGCCGCAGGCCGACCCGGTGACCCCGAAGCTGTACCGGCTGCTGCTGGGGCGCGACCGCGGGTGCGTACTGGCGAAGCTCGACCCGTCGCACGGCTGCACCGACCGCTGGGGCTACCGGACGCACCCGTGGGACCCGCGCGGGCTGTCGGTCGAGCACGTGAAACGCGACCTCCGCGCCGGACGCCGCGCCGACAGCCTCCCGGCGTTCACGGCGATCATCTGCGCCGGGACGAACGGCAAGCCGCCCTCGAAGGAGGAGCGGGCCAAGCTCCGCGAGTACCTAGCCGAGCGGTACCCCGAGGCGTGGAGCGCCGAGGGGCGAGAGGGGGCTGAATGAGGCACGCACGACTCGTGCTGGCGCTCTCGGTGGCGGCGGCGATGTGCCTGACCCTGCGCGCCTCCCGCGCGGGCGGCGAGCAGCCCTACGCCTACGCCCCCGTGCCTCGGTCGCAGATCGCTCCCGTGCCGGCGCCCGAGGGGGAACAGCAGGACCGTGCCGTACCGGACACGACGACTCCGGCGAGCGGCGCGGCGTCATCGCCTGCTGCACCCCCTCGGTCGCCGTCCGCGAGAACCGCGGCGACCGGAGGACCGTCGAGACCGGACGACACCCACGTCGGCGTTTCGGAGCCGAGGAACGCCGCGACGGCAGCGAAGCCAGCGCCATCGGCGCCGTCGGGCTCGGGGAGCATGGCGGCCGGTCGGACGGTCCGGGGCATGGCGTCGTGGTACGCGACCGGGGGGCCGGGGGTCTACGGGGCCGCCGGTCCCGCCCTCCGGCACGGCGACTGGCGCGGGTCGCTGGTGACGGTCTGCGCGGTCGGCGGGCGATGCGCCACGCTCCCGCTGCTCGACTGGTGCGCGTGCCTCGGGACGCGCGTAATCGATCTGTCGCTCGGCGCGGTCTACGCGCTGGGGCTGGACCCCAGCCGGGGGATCTACGAGGTGGAGGTGACGATGCCGTGATCGAGCCGATCAGTGCGGAGGGATGACCCGGTGGTAGCCGTACCCGTCGAGCACCTGTCGGCCGCCGCGCGGCGTCGGCTGCAGGAGGCCAACCGTGCCCGCGCCGCGTACCCGTACGCCGACGAATACGCGGAGTCGATGGCGCGCAACTGGGAGAACGCGAAGGAGCCGGTCGGGCTGGCGCGCTCGCTGCGGTGGGTCCGCTGGGCCTACGAGCAGGAGCCCCCGTTCCGCATCCACGCGAGCTTCCGCACCGACGCGGGGGGCGACCCGGCGCTCTCGGGGGAGTTCCTCGACTGGATCGAGGGCATCGGCTCCCCGTCCACCGGCAGACAGGACCACGAGGAGTCGTGCCCGTGGCGCTACGGCGTCACGAGGGCGGCGCGGGACCTCGGGGTGCGGGGCGAGTGCCGCTGCTACTACCGCTGGCCGCTGCGCTACGCGCTGTGGCAGATGCACGGCCGGGTCGAGGGGACCGAGGGAGCGTGGCTGGCCGACCTGCTGCTCGACGTGGCGGCCTCGCGGGAGGGCCTGCCGGTGGTGGGGGCGTCGCACGGGATACGCCCCGAGTGGGCCGTCCCCTTCGTCGTGCGGGGGGCGCTCTCGCGGCTGTGGTGGACGTACTCGCCCCTGCCCCGGGGAAACCCCTAGGCAGCGGGCGAACGACGAGGGGAGGCGGTTCTATGCGGCGCGTGGTGGCCGTGGTGGTGGTACTGGTCGTCGCCTACGCGTGGCTGTCCGGCGGGTTCGCGCTGCTGCTCCCGACGGTCGCCCCGGGCCGGTGCTCGGTGGGGCTGAACGGCGCGGCGGTGTCGGTGACGGTGCAGGGGCCGGGCGCGATGGGAGCGTGCGAGGAGTTCCTGACGCAGACCACGGACGGGGGGACGTGGTACGTCTACGCCTCCGGCGAGCAGCCGACGGCGCCGCTGGTGTGTCAGGTGGCGCTCTCCGGCGACGTGGTGGACGTGCGCGACTCCGGGCTGCTCGACGCCTACGGCACGACCATCTGCAACAACCTGATCAAGCAGGCGAACGCGCAGGTGTCCCCATGACTGACATCGACCTCGCCGCCATCGAGGCGCGGCACCACGAGAACGAGACGTGGGACGCGGGCAATCCGCGAGCTGGCGCAGACCATCAGGTCCATTGGTGCCCGTGCAGCCCGGGGAGCGACTGGCCCTGCGACACCCGGCAGGTGCTCGACGTTCTCCGCGCCGCCGAGGCGCGCGAGGCGCGGCTGCGGGCGGCAGGGCAGGTGCTCTACGACGAATGTGCCGAGACGTGGCCCGACGAGTGGATCGACGAGGAGTCCTCGATGGCGATGCAGGTCATGGTGCGTGGCCGCACACTGGCCGCCCTGCGTACCCTGCTCGCCGAGCCGGAGGCCGAGCCGTGAGCGAGTTCGAGAAGTGCCACCACGGCTGGCTCCTCCATGGCATTCCGCCGTGTGAGAAGTGCGAGGCCGAGCGCGCCCCGATCTTCCACGCGATCCGGATGGAACGACGGCGGCAAATCGCGAAGTTCGGGGACCAGAGCGGCAAGCCGCTTATCCGTTGGCTCGGCATCTTGGCCGAGGAGGCGGGAGAGGTCGCCAAGGTCGTCATGCAACACGACGACGACCAATACGCCTACGAGCACAGTACGCTCGATGATTTACGCCGTGAACTCGTGCAAACGGCTGCCGCTGCGGTGGCGTGGGTCGAGAAATTGGATCGTGCCGCCCTCGCCGAGCCGGAGGTCGAGCGACCATGACGTTCTCTGTCAAGGAGGCGACGAACCGGCAGATGGACCGTCTCATGGCAAGCGCGCGCCGTGGCCGTCAAGCAGAGCGGTCGGAACCCCGCACGGAGATTGTGGTCGAGTCGCTGAATGGGCCGGTTTCGATCAGCTTCGGTCCCAGCGACATCGAAGCCGTCATCATGGAGTTGGAGGCCGACGCGCCCTGCGGCGTATGTCATCAGAATCCCTGCACCTACGGGCGGACCGACGCGTGAGGCCCCTCGCTCTCGCCCTGCTCGCCCTCCTGCTCATCGTGGCGCTCCGTCGCCGCGAGCCGGACCGGGCGGTCATGGCGCGCCGCGTCTGGCGCAGGCTGGAAGCGCAGCCCGGCTTCAATGAACGCATCGAACTCGGCAGGGCGCAGATTGCCGCCAGACGGGTCACGCGGTTCAACCCCGACGCCGACACAGCGGCATGTCCTACGTGCGATGGCGAGGGGCTGATCCAGTGCCACGACTTCATCGGTTGTCTCCATGACCCCCACTACGACGGCTACCACCTGTGCAACCGCTGCGACGGTTCCGGCCTCCAGCCGTCCGACTCGTACCCGGCGAGCCTGCTGCGATGAGCGAGCCCGAGTTCGACGCGGAGGGCTACCCGACGAAGGCGACGCTGCGGGCCGTCCGCGAGTGGCCGATCCAGACATGGGCCGACACGGAGGCGCTGTTGCGGTTCGTCGGCGCAGCGTGGTCGTATCCGAACTACTTCGTGCGCCTTGGTCGGCGCAAGCGACCGTATCGCGGGGCGACGCTGGAACGCCGGTGGCTCGTCAGCACCGGAGGCTGGTCGGGCAACGAGGACCTGATCGCGGCGATGCAGTCGAACGTCATGTTCTGGATGCTGTCGTGGGAACGCTCCGAGCGCGGCGGCCATTACGAGTTCCGGTCCCGATGACCCGCCCGCTCGTCCTCCTGCTCGCGAGCGGCAGCATCTTGCATCCGCATCGCGCGACGTGTACCGTACGTCGCTAATCGGGCGGGCGACGACGACAACGCTCGACCCGCTAGCCGCCCCGCCAGCGGCCCCTCTTGGGTATGGGGGAAGTCTCTCCGAGCGATGGCCGACCAGCAGCTCCCGAACGATGCCGGCGCGACACCTGCAGCCTCTCACCCGCGCGCGCGCGCGAACGTCTGGCAGGACCGCTTCCTAGAGGAGTACGCCCGGCTCGGCAACGTCACCTTCGCGGCCCGGCTGGCGGGCGTGGACCCCTCGACCGTCCGCGCCGCCCGCGCCCGACAGGTGGGGTTCGCCGTCCGCATGAAGGCCGCCGAGTACGGCTACTGCGACCGCATCCGGCTGGAGATCCACCGCCGCGCCGTGGAGGGCGTGGAGAAGCCGGTGTTCGGCACGGTGATCGACGCCAACGGCAACCGCGTCACCGGCCGGGTGGGCGAGGTCCGCGAGTACTCCGACCGCATGCTGGAGCTGGAGGCGAAGGCGCGCATGCCGGAGGAATACGGCGAGCGGCTGCGGATCGACGTGGCCTCGGAGGCGCGCCGCATCGCCCGCGAGCTGGGCGCCACCCCCGAGGAGGAGGAGGCCGCGGTCGCGGAGGCCGAGCGCATCCTGCAGCGCAGGCGCGAGGAGTCGCGGCGCCGCGTCTGAGGCAGAGGGCGTGTACACGAGGGCGTGTACACGGTAGAATGTGTACACGGAGGTGTGTACACGATGCCGCGACCCACGATGACCGTCCGCGACTTTCGCGCCGGGTTCGCCAGCCTGACGGAGCCGACCGACGTCGGACCCTCCCCCGCGGGGCCGAAGGGCACGTGGTTCCCCGGCGGCCACGAGTGTCCGCCCGAGAACGTCGTCCGCATGGGTCAGCATGCTCCCGCCGCGATGGAGGCGGCGCGGACGAAGGTCGAGGGTCTGGAGGAGATCAACCGCAACCTCACCGCGCGGCTGGTCGAGACGTCCGACGCGCTACTCGTCGCTTCCGATGAGGTCGCCCGGCTGAAGCGCGAGCTGGCGAAGGGCCACGCGGGCGAGCCCCTTCCTCCCGCGACCGGCGGGTACAGCCGGCAGGGGGACCTCGCCGTGCGCGGCATCCTCGGCAAGCTCGCGACGGGACGGAAGGGCAAGGACTGATGCCGACGCCGTGGTTCAAGACCCGCATCGAGGAGCTGGAGGGCAAGCTGCACGAGGCGGAGGTGGCGCTGTCGAACGCGCTCGCCCGCATCGCGGAGCTGGAGGCCGAGGCGCCGCGGGGTCGGCCGGAGCCCCTGAACAACCCGGGGCCGGAGGTAGATGCCTCGCCGTGGCTGCGGGGGCCGACGAGGTGAGCGAGCAGCCGAAGCCGCCCGCGCCTCCCGACACGTACCTCGATGCGTCGGCAGTCGCGCTGGGGCGCTGGCTGGCGGAGACGTACCGGGGGCTGCGCGAGGGCGGCATGAGTCGAGCGGAGGCCCTTGAGCTGCTGGTGCGGTTCCTGACGGCGACCCGCGACGGACCGGATCAGAAGCCGTGACCGGCTGCGTCTACTGCGCCGAGCTGGCCGACGAGGCCGAGGGCGCGCTGACCGTGGGGGAGCTGCGCAGGGCGCTCGCCCAGTTGCCGGACGACCTGCCGGTGCTGGTCGAGACGACCGCCCGCTCCGCCGTGAACGTCTGCGAGGCCCACGTCGAGGAGCACCACGGGCGACGCTGGCTGTCCATCGGAGAGGCGGGGACCGGGTGACGGCCGATCAGCCGCGCAGGTTCAAGTACCCCTTCGGCTGGGTGAGTGCGGCGCAGCCCATCGCGGCCCTGATCCGCTTGGGCGCCCTGATCCCCGTCACGGTGTTCGGCAACTGCGAGCACCCCGTCCCGACTCGTCCGGGCGCAGCCGAGACGGCGTGCAACGACCAGGCGCACTGGGCATACGGACTGTGCGACCTCATGTCGGAGCACTCGCTGGCGGGCTCGGACTGTAACCGCGCCGACCACTTCCTCCTGCGCCCGAGCGACGAGGCGATGGCTGACCCCGTGGTGCGCGAGGCCATCGCGGCGGTGCTCCAGTCGGTAGCCGATGACTACTGGGACGGCGTGCTCGACGAACCGGCACCCGCCGAGGCCAAGCGAGCGTGAGCATCGACGCGTCCCTCATCGGCTACGAGGCGGCCAAGACGGCCATCGCGCGCAGCCGGTCCCGAGCGCGGGTGGAGGACTCGCGCATCGGCTGGCAGGCCGACCCGGTGGGCTGGGTCGAGACGCGCCTGACCGAGCGCATGTGGAGCAAGCAGCGCGACATCGCGCTCAGCGTCAGGGACCACCGACGCACGGCGGTCCACGCGGGCTTCGCTTCGGGCAAGAGCTGGACGGCGGCGCGGATCGCCGCGTGGTGGCTGGAGTCTCACCCGTCCGGGCAGGCATTCGTGGTATCCACGGCCACGTCCTTCGCGCAGGTGCGCGCGATCCTCTGGCGGGAGATCAACCGCGCCCACGCCAAGGGCAGGCTCGTCGGCCGCGTGAACCAGACCGAGTGGTGGATCGACGACGAGATGGTGGGCTTCGGACGCAAGCCGTCCGAGTACAACGCCGAGGCCATCTCCGGCATCCACGCGCGCTACGTGCTGGTCATCATTGACGAGGCGTCCGGCGTTCCGGCCAGCCTGTGGGATATGGCCGACGGGCTCGTGGCGAACGAGGACAGCCGCATCCTCGCCATCGGCAACCCCATCGACGCAGCCAGCCGCTTCGCGACGGTGTGCAAGCCGGGCAGCGGCTGGAACGTGATCGGGATCGGCGCGTTCGACACCCCCGCCTTCACCGGCGAGGAGGTAGCGGAGGACGTGCGGGCGCAGCTCGTGTCGCGCACGTGGGTCGACGAGAAGCGGGCCGACTGGACGGAGCAGAGCCCGCTGTGGGACTCGCTCGTGCTGGGACGCTTCCCCGAGGAGTCCACCGACTCGGTGGTGCTGCTGTCGTGGGCGAAGGCGTGTCAGCGCGAGCCGGACAGTGAGGCGCAGGCCGAGCAGTGGGCGGCCGAGGAGCCGAACGAGCTGGGCGTGGACGTGGGCGCGGGCGGGGACGAGACGGTCATCTACCACCGCCGCGGCGCGCGGGCCGAGCTGCTGTGGCACGGCCAGACGCCGGACTGGCCGCAGGCCACCGGACACGTCGTGGACGCCATCCGGCAGACCGGCGCGCGGCGGGTCAAGGTGGACGTCATCGGGATCGGCTGGGGCGTGGTCGGCCGCCTAGAGGAGCTGCGCGAGCAGGGCGCCCACGCCTGCGAGGTGGTGGGCGTGAACGTGGCCGACGCGCCGCGCGACCCGAGCCGCTTCGTGAAGCTGCGCGACGAGATCTGGTGGACGGTCGGCCGCGACAACTCGCGCACCCTGACGTGGGACCTGCGGGCGGTCGACGACGCCACGATCGGCCAGCTCATCGCCCCCAAGTACGCGCAGGACTCGGCGGGGCGGGTCAAGGTCGAGCGCAAGGAGGAGACGCGCAAGCGCATCGGGCGATCCCCCGACCGCGCCGACGCCCTGCTGCTGGCGTTCTACGAGCCGGACGCCATCGGCGAGGGCGTGACCGACTGGATCTACGGCATCTACAACTGCACGAACGCGCGCTGCGGCCGGGGCTTCGTCTGGCAGCCCGAGCGCCCCTGCCCCTACTGCGGGACGAAGGCTCCCGCCGAGTACCCCAAGCCGCCGGGGGTCGCGTGAAGCGGACGCTAGCACTCGCGCTGACGTGTCCGGTCTGCCCCGGCTCGGAGTTCGCGAGCTGGCCGAGCCACTGGCGGACGCGGGCGCACCGCGAGGCGCTAGCCCGACAGCGGGCCACGTCCGAGCAGGCCGACGCGTTCATGTCGGCCATCGGGCGCTGGACGACCCTGCACGTCGCCGACGCGGACTGGCCGCTCCACCTGCAGCGTGAGGCGGACGGCAAGTGGGTCGCCACGATCTACCCGCCGGACGCATTCGACGCGACGTTCGTCATGGCCGCGCAGCGGTTCGTCCGGTACGCGCCGAGCAGCCCGCTCAATCAGGAGCGAACGGAGCAGGCGACGAGGATGCCGCACTACTGGCGGGGCGAGTCGTATCAGGGGCTCGACGAGGCGCTGCACAACGCGGCGCTGGCGCTGCAGGTCGAGGGGCAGACGGAGGGGAGAGCATGACGCCGCTGGGGTACGCCGCGCTGGTGTCGTGGGCGCTGACGGCGGCCGCCATCATCCTCGCGATCACGCTGGTGCTCGTGGCGTGGAACGAGACGCGCTGACCGAGGATGGCTGAGTGCTGTTCTGGCTCGTCATGGCGGTGGTCGTGGCGCTGTTCCTCGGCATCCTGATCTGGCACGCCCACAAGGACGACTGGCTGTGAGGCTGCCGCAAGGGCCCACATGCCCGAACTGCTCGATGCTGATGACCGAGGTGCCATGTCCGGTATGCGGGTTCTGGCCTAGTCGGGTGCATGCGGTCTATCCGATCTGGCACGATCCCCTGACCGACAGCTATATGGCGCCGGGCAAGGTACCCATTGACAGACTCACGGCGGAGGGTATAGAGTCCCCTCGGCGGTTCGAGGAAGCGGGCCCGCCACGAGGGGTCGGAGCCCGAACGCTGGGGCCGAGGCCCGCCACGAGGGGTCCGCTTCCGCCGCCCCTGCAGCGAGGGAGAGCGACGATGGACGAGCAGCGAGAGGTGCCGCGGGAGTCGGCGCTGCTGCGGAGGTTGGCGGAGCACCAGACGACCACGCCGGGGACCGTGACGACCCCAGCCGAGCGCGCACGCATGCGGCGCAGCTACTGGCGGACCGGCGTGCCGCAGGGGTCGTGGATCGACCGGGCGCTGCGGGGAGAGCTGCGGTGAGGGGCAAGCGGTGTCTGGCGTGCGGATCGGACCGACTGCAGTGGGCGAGACCCGAACTGCACGAGATGGTCTACCTGCCCGACAAGGGGAAGGCTATCGACTGGCCGCCGAGCCCGCCGACGTGGGGCATCAAGGCCGGGCAGAAGCCGTGCCCGCCCGAGGCAGAGGTCATCGCGGTGGACCACGGCGACCGGCACATGTGCTGGACCTGCCGCTGCGGCTATACGTGGGCGCTGCCCTTCGGTCAGCGAGCGGACGGAAGGCGAGTGCGGTGAGGCGGCGGGACGCGAGGCCGTACGAGGAGCCGGACGCGCCGTTCTGGGTGCTGCTGCTGGTGGTGCTCGGCGTGTTCGTGCTCGCGCTGTACGGGATATGGGTCATCCAGCCGTACCTGTCGTGAGGACGCGCGCCTTCCACGGGCTGTGGCACGACGTCTGGCTGGCGCTGGCCGGGCAGGGCATGGACCTCGCCACGGCCCTGCTCGCCTTCCGCTACGCGACCGCGGGGCACGAGGGCAACCCGCTGATGGCCGCGGCGTACGCGCAGGATGGCCCGTTGGGACTGCTGCTCGTGAAGGGCACCGTAGTCCTGTTCGCGCTGGGGCTGCTCTGGCTGTACCTCCGCCGCCCCACGGCCGAGCGCGGCTGGGGCCGGGTCGGGCTGCTGATGGTGGCGACGGCGGGGATCGTCGGCGCGGCGACCAACGTGGCGGGGCTGGCCGGGTGGTGACTCCGCCGCGGTACGTGTGCATCGAGTGCGGAGCGGGGTTCCAGCGCCGGGTCGACCTGCGCGTCCACTGGCAGCGCGAGGGCGACGGCCCCCGGCAGGCGCAGCAGGACGCGCTGGAGCTGACGCAGCTCAAGATGGGACGAGCGCAGGTCCGGCACCTGATCGTCGCCGAGGAACCGATGGGGGAGCGCGAGTCGTGAGGATCGTGCAGCGTAGCATCCTCCCCGATGGCAGGCAGCATGAGGCGACGGTCGCGGGGGCGCGAAGCGGAGACGGCATGCTGCGGCGTTCGGTGCTACTGGCGGTCGATCACTACCTTACCCATCGGCATCCCCGCGGCGGATACGTCGGGGTCGCTCCGACCGAGGATGGCATCGTCGTGCAGCTCCACGCGTCCGATGGGCAGATCGAGTCGTGGCGCGAGCTTGTGGTCGCGGAGGAGCAGTCGTGAGCAAGGGCCATCGCAACGACCGGCGCATCGCCCGTCGGGTGCGGCACGACATGGAGCTGGCGCAGCGCAAGCGCGACGACAAGCTCACCCGCCGCATCCTCGACGCTGTGGCCCGTGCACCGCTGTCGGACGCGCAGGTGGCGCAGGTGGCCGCCGCAGTATTGGAGCATCAGATGCCAGCGCGTGAGTGGCGCAAGACGAAGGCTGTCGACGTCTTCACCGATCTGGGCGGGGAGGTCGTCGAGACGCGCCCCGAGTCTCCCGCTCCGGGGACGCTAGTTGGGATCTATCCGGCGCGGAGTCATCACTGACGCTCCCCCTGCCGACTGGGCTTGACCCCTGGGCGGTGCTGTTCATCGCCGCCATGACCGGCTTCCTCGGAGCGTTCCTTCGCGGCGACGTGCTGGTGCGAGCGCTCTACGACGATCAGGTGCGGATGCGCCAGACGGCGGACACGCAGGTCGAGCGCAACACCGACGCGCTGGTCCGGCTGACCGGCGTGGTGGACAAGATGGCGGCGGTCAGCGAGACGCGTGATGACGCGTTTCAGCGCACGCTCGACGGCATCAGTGCGAGCCTGCGCGAGGGGGCCGGCGGTGGATCATAGGCTGACGGAGGCGGTGCGCGTGATGCTGGGATGGGCGCCCATCGGGCGCATGGCCGAGACGCTGCATCGCGACCACGCCGCCTCGGAACGTCGACGGCACCGGGCCATCGAGGCGCGTGTCGCCTCGGAGCAGGCGGTGGTCGTGGCTCGCTCTGCGACGGCGCATGCCATCGCCACCAGCCGTCGCTCGGAGCGGGTGCTCGCGTCCTACCGGCGCGCCACGCAGGTCCAGAGGGAGGCGCATCACTGACGTTCCAGCCGCTCGACGTGGTGTCGGCCGTGCTCATCGTCCTGTGGCTGATCGACCTCCGAGCCACCTGGCTCCAGTGGTCGCTGTGGCGGATCGACCCGGAGAACGACGCGCTGCGCTCGCGACTGCTGGCCGGGGCGCTGCTGACGGTCGGGGCGTCGCTGGTAGCCGCCCTGGCGGGCATGCGATTGGCACGCATCGCGTTCCCGGATCACGACTGGGCGCTGACGGCGTTCGCCGTGTTCGTGCTGATCAGCCTGCCGCAGGCGCACTGGCTATGGTCATGGTGGAGGGGCTGGTCGTGACCTGCGACGTGCGGATCGGTCGGGTGGGGAGCCTGCGCCGTTGCGGCCTGTCCGCGAACGAGATGCGCAGCGGGCATCCGGTGTGCCACTTCCACCGGGCCTACCGGGGGAAGCTGACGTTCCTCACTCCGACCGGGACGGTCGTCGAGCGGAGGGCCGAGCCGTGCCGGTGACCATCACCGACGTCACCTACTTCGCGCCCTACGACGACGTGCCGACGGCGCTGGTGGGGCTGGTGAACGGCGCCCTCCGGTCCATCCACATCGACATCTACGGCTTCACCTACCCCCCGCTGATGGACGCCCTGATCGCGGCGCACCAGCGCGGCGTGACCGTCAACATCGTGGCCGACCACACGCAGGCCGAGGGTCGCGCGGAGAAGCCGCAGCTGCAGCGGCTGGTGGACGCCGGGATCGCGGTACTGGTGGGGACCAGCAGCCGCGGCGCCATCGACCACAGCAAGTACGTCGTCGTGGACGGCAACGTGGTCGGCTTCGGCTCGTTCAACTTCAGCGCGTCGGCCGAGGCACAGGACAACACCTTCAGCGTGCGCAGCGACGCCGGGCTCGTGGCGGCGTTCCTGACCAACTGGCAGCACGTCTACGACGACGCGGTGGGCAGGCACCCCGAGTGGCAGCTGCAGCCGTCGCAGAGTCCCACGCAGTGAGGTGAGGCGTGACTGAGCGCAAGTTGGGGCGGCGACCGCCCATCCCCGACCGCCCGAGGCTGCGCCTCGGGTCGTATCTGCGGGCGATCCCCGCCGCGCCGTCCTCGGCCGACCACCTCGCGAGGGTCCCGTCGTGGATCCTCGGCGGCAACGACCGCTACAGCGACTGCGGGCCGGTGTCGGTTGCCAACGACCGCCTGCTCGTCTCGACTTACCTGACGGGCAAGCCGCAGGTCGTGTCAGAGGCGGCCATCTTCGACCTCTACCGCCGCAGCGGCAACCCGGGGTTCGATCCGGCCACCGGGAGCGACGACGGCGGCGTGGTCCTGCAGGTCATGCTGGAGGCGCTGCTGGAGGGCGGGATCGACGGGGTGAAGCCGGTCGCGTTCGCCTCGGTCGACCACACCAGCCTCGACGAGATGCGGGCCGCGGTGGCGATCTTCGGATCGCTGCTGGTGGGCGTGAACCTCGACGTGGCGCAGCAGCGCCAGAAGCTCTGGGACTACCTCCCCAGCGCTGAGTGGGGCGGTCACGCCGTGATGTGCGGACGGTACTCCGAGTCGCCCGACCGCACGGGAGTCGTGACGTGGGGCGCGGTCACCGACGTCACGGACGCCTTCATCGCGCACCAGCTCGACGAGGCGTGGGTCGTCATCTGGCCGGAACACCTCGGTACTCGGGCGTTCGAGGAAGGGCTGACGCTGGCCGCCCTCAAAGCGGACTTCCTCGCCCTGACCGGACGGCCGATGCTGCCGCAGCCGCCGGGGTACGTGGCCCGCGCGCTGGGGTGCCTGCAGGGATTCCTGCGGAGACTCCACCGATGACGCTCGCCGGGACGAGCCCGGTGTTCGGGCCGCCGACGATCACCCTCGCGGAGTGGACGGCTGCGCTCGCCTCCTCGCCCGTCGCGCCGAACGCGGCGGCGCTGTACGCGCTGGTGGTCGCGGCGGGCATGGACCCGGCCGTCGCACTCGGGCAGTTCGCGGCCGAGTCGAGCTACGGGACGAAGGGCTACGCGGTCACCACCCACAACTGGGGCAACAACCTGTGGGCATCGTGGACGGCCCAGTTCGGCGGCACGCCGTACGCGCCCGGCAACGGCTATACGTACGTCCAGTACCCCGACTGGACCCACGGCATGCAGGCGTACCTGTACCTGATGGGCCAGTACCGCACGTGGGGCTGGGCGACCAACCTCACCACGATGGTCGGCTACTGGCTGTCCGGGTCGCCGACGGTCACTCCGCGCGTCACGCAGTACGTCAACAACATCATCAGTGCCGCGCAGTCGGCGGCGCTGCAGTCGAACTACCTGCCCGCCTTCCAGACCGAGCGCGACGAGCCCGCCCCGTGGGACGACTGCACCCGCCGCTCGGTGGGCATGCTGGTGGACTGGATGACCCACGGCGCCACGGTCACCAACGGCGAGGGTATCCCGGCCACGGGCGGCGGCACGCCGGGCAAGGGCGCCACGGATCTCGCCACGGCCGCGGCGTGGGTCAAGCTGACGTTCGGCATCGACATCGGCTGTCTATACGCGAGTCCGCCGACGTTCGCGCAGCTGCAGGGCCTCACGGGCGGCATGGTCGTCCAAGGGCTCTACGGCGCGGTTCCCGCCCCCTACGACCGCTGGGACCCCACGTTCACGGGCGGCCACGCCGTGTTCGCCTACCACGACGCCGACGGGTTCTTCGTCATGGACCCGCTGGGCGACCCCGCGCAGGGCTACAGGGGCGAGACGTGGCCCGACGACGTGGTACAGGCGTACGCCTACGGCCTGTCCGGCAACCAGACGGTGCTCTGCGCCGTGCCAGCCACGGAGGATCAGGTGGTCACACTCACCGGGACGCCGGGCTACTACGACGCGCCGCTCGGGGCGCAGATCTACGCGCTCGACGGCGTGACGCCGCTCACCAAGCTGGACTACTACCCCCCCTCGACCGGGATCTACAGCCCCGGCGCGACCAGCCCGACGCAGCGCGCGGTCATCATCGACCACGGCGGCGTCAAGGGCATGGTGGCGGTCATGAACCTGTCCGACCTGACGCTCCGCGGCGGCGCCGTGGTGCCGGTCCCCTCGCCGACCCCGACCCCTGCGCCGGTCATCACGATCCTGAACTGGCTGCCTGCGCCGCTCGCGAAGTTCCTGCAGGACGCGGCGGTCGGGGCGGCCGAGGGCGTGGCGGTGGTCAACCTCGCCCCCTACCTGCCCGTGGCGGGGAGCCAGTTCACCCTGCATCAGGGCGGCGTGCTCGCGGTCGTACTATTCATGGCCGCCCTCAACGGCATCCGCGGCCGGGCCGGGAACGACCTGCCCGCGCTGCTGAACTGGTTGGCGGGACTGATCCAGCCCGTGCCGCAGCCGACCAATGTCACCCCACCGCAGCCCTGACGGGAGGCCGACCATGACGGTCCAGATCACCAGCTCGACCAGTCTACCGTCGGGCACCACGGAACACGTCGGGGCGCACACGCCCCGCTGGACGCTCGACGGTGCCCCGATCACGCACGGCGGCCCGTCCGGCGACGGGTCGGTCGGCCCGGCCATCCTCGCGTTCGACCAGATCGACCAGCTCACCGGGGACCTGACCGGGTCCTACTGGCGCACTACGACCAAGCCGCCCGTCTACATCGAGGCATCTGCCGTGCAGGCGCCCGCGCCGAGGGTGGCGGCGTTCGCGGGCTCGTTCCCGGCGGGCTTCGACGCGGCCATCGCGATGCCGCAGGATGCCGGTCCGGAGCTGGCGCTCTCGGTCAACGAGTACGCCGTGCTGGTGCAGGGCAGCGCCATCGTGGTGGACTTCGCGGCCGAGGGATCGCGATGGATGTGCGACATGATCGGCAACCCCGACTACCAGAACCAGCTGTACGCGCGCCTGCTGGCCCTGACCAACGCGGTGCAGCGGCCCGACCTCAACGGGATGCCCGCGCTGCAGGACGGCGGCGAGATCAACGGCCAGCCGGTGCTGCCCGCGATCACGGCCTGTCAGGCCGAGATCAACCGCGTCGAGCTGGCGGGCACCAACACCGGGCTCGGCGCGCACCGCACGCTCGACCCGGCCACGTTCCTGCCCGCGCTCGTCCACAGCGAGGGCGTCTACGTGGACGGCTGCCCGGAGGTGCAGGCGGCGCTGGAGTCAGCGAAGGTGGCCGCGCAGCCGACGCCGACGTGGGCGTGGAAGGCCGAGTTCGCGAAGGTCTGGGGCCCCATCGTCTACCAGCCGGGCGCGTACCCGTCGTGACGCGGCAGCTCGACGACACCGGGAACCGCTCGGTCGTCGTCCTGTTCGTCCTGACGGTGCTGGCGTGGATCGGTCTGGAGGCGTACTTCATCGCCAACGGCCGGCCCACCATCAGCGCGCGGGTGCGGGCGCTGTACGCGGCGGACCCCGACACCGGCGTCCTCTCGGCCCTCGTGATCGGCCTGCTCACCGCCCACTTCTGGTTCAGCCAGCGGGGGCGCGACTGATGGACGGGATCGCTGCCGCCATCGCCGCGCAGGCCGCCTCGGCCGCGCGTATGCCGCTCCGCATCCCCCTGTCATCTGGACGGTTCGCGGACGTGAGCCTGCCGCGCGACGCGACGGCCGAGGAGCTGGCCGACCTCGCGGCCGTTCTGCTCGGCCCGGTACGCGCGCAGTGCGCGGCCAACCGGCCCGGGGCCTCGGCCCGCACGCGCATCCTCGTGCCGTGAGTCGACCGGAGATGCTGACGGCGGCCTCTCCCGCCTACTGCGAGTGCGGCCTGCCGCTGGCAACGCACCCGCCGCTGCGCGACCCCGGCCCGCTCCGGAGCTGGCACGCGGCGCGCCACCTCGACGAGGGCACGTCGCGCCGCGTGCGGGAGCGGCCGCTGACCGACGCGGCGAAGGCCCACATGCGGGCCCCGGTGACGTGACCCTGCCGGAGGTCCTACTGGGGGCCGCCTGCCTCGCGCTGGCCGTGCTCTGGGTCCGCGCCGAGCTGGCCTCACAGCACCTGCGCGACGACCTGCGAGCGGGGACCGCCAACGCGCTCAGCGCCTCCGAG
>JAKAHU010000175.1:0-3856 GCA_021825385.1 Chloroflexota bacterium
GGGGATCACGCTCTACACCCTGCCGCCCCCGCAGCCCGAGCCTCCACGGCTCCGTCGAGCGGGCCAGCCTGACCCGCACGGGCGAGTTGTGGGAGGGTGGCCTACGCCGGCCGAGACGGACCGGCGAGCCTGCGGGCCCACTTGCTCAAGTGGGAGCGCCTGTACAACACGGTCCGCCCCCACCGGGCCCTCGGATACCTCACCCCGGCCAAGTGCCTGGCTTCGCTCGGCATCGATGCGTAACGGGGGTGCCGGACGAGTACACGATCTTGAGCGCGCCGCCTGCTTGCGCTAGGATTCGGCTCCTCCCGAGCGGGAGTAACTCAGCTGGCAGAGTGTCTGCTTCCCAAGCCGACCGTCCGCCGCTCCTCCCGTCTCCTTCCCCGATCCGCAGCAGGATCGGCGTGTGCGTTCTGCGAGTTCTGAGAGCCAGGATGGGTTCCCTCTCCTAGGGTCCCTGAGACTTGGTCTCGTCTGGATTCGCTTTCGGCCCGGGTGGCGCAGGCGGTCGAGGTTCGTTCGCTTCCCTTTAGCTTCCGGGTGTTATCTGGCGAACGAACTCCGCCACTACCGCGTCGGTGATGTACGCGTTCCGGAGGGCGATCAGCTCGACCGTGGCGACGGCCGCGGCAGGTGTGAGGACGCCACGTTCGACCAGGAGGATCAGCGGTCGCAGGCCGCGCATCCGGGTGACGCCGCGCGCCTCGCACTCGTCACCGAGGGGTCCGTCGCTCGTGAGGCACACGTAGTTGCCGTCACGGGCGACGATGAGGCACACCATGTCGGCGAATGACAACGCCGGATGGAAGTCCGCTGCCTCATCGAGTTGCTCGAGGGATGGCTCGAGGACGGTGAGGCCCAAGGCCGTGCAGTGACGTTCGTCGAGCTGCCTGATCTCCCCGAGCACGGGAGTGGGAACAATCACCGGCGCGACGTGTTTCACGATGAGGGCCAGCACCGACTCATTCGCATCGAGGATGTCGATCAGCGCGCACGCATCTCCCACGAACGCGGTCGGCTGCGGCGGCCCCTCCATCGTCTAGGCCCAGGCCTGATACAGGTCCCGCATGGCAGGGACATCGAGTCCGAGGATCTCAGCTGCCTTGCTAAGCGAGATCCGGCGCTGCTCCAACGCCAATCGGATGAGCCGCATCCGTCGATCAGGGTCGAAGTCGCTTGGCGCCAGTTCGTGCGGCTCTCGTCCTCTGAGCGGCTCTGGCGCCGCTGATCCTCTGGCGTCGGGTGAGAGCGGATCCGGCTCATCGGTCCGAGTCAGTCCTCGGCCGAGTCGCGACTTGGCCTGTGCCATGAAGCGAGGCCACACATCCCGCACCCCCAGTTCGTCAAGGCGGTAGAGGACGGTCCGGTAGCTGACGCGGAAGATGCGCTTGACCTTCATTACGGCGTCGAACAAGCGGAGGCCGTGGACCTCGTCCCACTCCTTCTCGAACCGTTGAGCGGGCATCAGGAAATACGCGGCGAACACGTCAGCCTCGCGTTCGGCAGCAGGGTCCTCGGCAGTCTCTTCGGGGTTGAACTCGTCGCGGTGCAGCAACAGGTGCCCGAGCTCGTGGGCAGCGGTGAAGATCTGCCGCTCGACGCTGATCCGATCCCAGGTGTTCACGACGATTGCCGGGCCGGTGCCGTCCTCCGCGACGGAGAGCCCGAAGAAGCCGTCCGACGCGATCTCGAGCCACATGACCTTGACGCCGATCCGATCCTCGAGCAACCCGCTGATGTCGAAGATCGGTTCGTCGTCGAGCTTCAGGACTCCGCGGACCATCTCGGCGGCCTCTCGGGCCCGCGCCTCGCCGGCTGGAACGTCGAGGCCGGCCAGCGCGAAGGGCCGCACCTCGTCGACAAGGCGCTCGAGCGCGCTGTAGTCGCGAAGCTCACGGCCAACGTCGTGCAGAATGCGCAGGCGGTCCTTGAGGCGGGTCTTGGAGCGGAAGCGGGCCTTCGGAGGCGCGGGCGCTGGACGCAAGATCTCACCTGGGGTAACGCCCAGCGCCTTTGCCAAAGCGACGAGGGTCGAGGCGCGGGGCTCGCTGCTGCCCTGCTCGAGGTTGCGATATGCCGCGCGCGAGAGGCGAGCCGCATCCGCCGCGGCCTCCTGGGTGAGCCCTCGCATCCCCCGCAGTCGTTGAAGGTTGCGGCCGATGTCCTGGGTCGAACCATCGCTCACCTATTTGCTCCTCTTCGCTACATCTGATGGCAGAGTAGTTGCTTTGACGGGTGTCGTCAAATTGTGTAGGATTGAGTCATCCTGGGACAGGTCGGTCTCAGGCTCATGAGAAAGGAGCTTGGCCGGCAAGATGCCGCCCGGACAGCATGAGGACGCGGGCTGACGCCCGCGTCCTCATGTGGCAGCGGACCTCCTACCAACCGAGTCCACGCCGCCGGGAGCGAGCGTAGCGCAGCGCGATCCGGATCTGCACAGCCCATCCGATAGGCGGGACGCTCACCAACCGTGTTGGCGATCCCTCCCTCCTCGTACGTCCACGGAGAACACATGTCTACGCTCGCTCCTGAGGCGGCGGCCCAGCACGGCCCGCCGTCGATCAACGTCACCGTGATCTCGCCGCGCGAGACCACTCCGCGTCCGTTCACCTTCGAGAAGACGATGCGGGTGGGCGAGGCCGCCCGTGTCGCCGCCGACGCCTTTGGCTACACGGGAGGGAACCCCACCTTCGCCCGTGGCGACACTATCCTCGACCGCAACAAGCCGCTCGTGGCTGAGGGCGTGCGCGATGGCGACGAGCTCGAGCTCGTCGACGCGGGCGGCGGCGTCTGATGCTCGTCCCGCCCGAGGTCACCACGGCCATGCTCGCAGCCGAGTTCCCCCCGGCTGCGAGCTGGGCGGGCCGCCACGACTGGGAGCTCGTGCTCGACAGCAACGGCCCCGAGGTGGCGGCCGAGTTCAACCACCCGCAAGGCGGGCGGCTCAGGCTGGTCGGCGGGTTCGACGACTACCCCGCGCTGCCGCCGTCCTGGCAGTTCGTGGATTCGGCGGGAGACCCGACCCCGAGCGCCTGGCCCGTGGCCGGCGCACTCCCGGGCCTCAGCTCGATCTTCATCGCCACGCGGAGCGGGCCCGTCATCTGCGCCCATTTCAGCCGCTACGCGTATGCAGACTACGGCGGACCGCACGGCAACTGGGGCGGCGCGTCGCGGTGGCGCGACGTCGAGGAGGGTGCCAGGGCCCTGACCCTCGGCGACATGCTGGCAGTCATCGCCCGCCACGTCGCGGTCAGCCCGGGGAGGGCGCGGTGAGCGCCGATCTTGACCACGTGCACCGGCGGACGCCCCTTTCCACCGCTCCCGGCCGTGGACGCCTGCTCGTGCCCGCCAGCGTCGTGCAAGCGACGGCCGAGTCGCTTGAGGGCTCAGGAGGGCCTGATGGCCCCCACGAGGGGCTCGTCTTCTGGGCCGGCTGGCACGACGCCGGCGACACCATCATCGGCTTCGCCGTGACGCCGCGAAGCGAACATGGGTGGGGACACGTGCACGCAGATGAACGCGCCATGCTGGCGGCCGCACGCGCGGCTCGCAGGTTCGGCGCGGGCTTGCTCGCGCAGGTGCACTCCCACCCCGGGCGCGATGTGCGGCACTCCGACGGAGACGACCGACTGGTGCACATGCCCTTCGAGGGCATGTGGAGCATCGTCGTCGGCAGCTACGGATCGGGGCTGCGCAGTCCGGAGACGATCGGCCTCCACCAGTACCAAAACGCTCGATGGGTTGCCGTCGAGGACGCGGATGCCGTCCTCCTCGTCCTGCCGCCGTCAGTCATCACATGAGCCGGGCGCAGACCGAGCGAGCCCGCTTCTACCTCGAGCGCGACCGCCGGACCACC
>JAKAHU010000175.1:3866-7513 GCA_021825385.1 Chloroflexota bacterium
CCGAGTACGACCCGCAGCTCGATCGGTGGCTCGACATGTCCGTCACCGTCGCGATCGGGCCCCGGGCGGCCGAGACGAGGGCTGGTCAGGTCGCCTTCCTCGCGGCTGTCAACATGGTGACCCGGCTGCATCGGGCCGTCATCTTGTCCGTGCCCCGCGTTCCCCTGATCGCCAGATCGCTGGTGCCGGCCCGTTCGCTCGACGAGGCAGCCGAGGCGACCGCACGGGCGATCGACCCGTATGGCGCGCTCGCGGTTCAGCGCGGCCGCGTCGAGCCCGGTCTGGGCTTGGCACTCGCAAGCGAGGCGGATCTGCCGGTGCACGTCGGCTGGAGCGGCCTCGCCGCGACCGTCGGAGCGACGCCCCAGCCCGCTGACACCGACGACGGCTCCGTTCTCGGGGCCTCACTCGCGTCGTGCCTGGGCGCGGCGGCGCTCCTGAGGCTGGTGACCGGTGGCGGCGGGGCCACGGTGACCACGTCGCTCGCCAACTTCTCCGACGCGACCGGCGACCGGGACGTCGACCTTCCGGTCGACGTCGGAGACGTGCTGCTCGTCGGGGCGGGCGCGGTGGCATCAGCACTCCTGTACTGGCTACGCGAGCTCGGGATCGCGGGGCGGTGGCTGATCGTCGACCGCGACGATCTGAGGCTACTCAACACCAATCGGGCGATCGGGTCCACCGTCGATCAGACGGAGTGGTACGGCGCCACACCATCGCCAAAGGCCGTGGCCGGCGCCGCGCTCATCGGCGCGGAGGCACGGGTCGCGTGGTACGACGAGTGGCTCGGGTCGGACGCCGGCTTCGTGCCCTCGCTCGTCCTTCCATTGGCCAACGATCGCGAGGTCAGGCGCCTTGTCAGCCTCCGCGGCGACCCGCTGCTCGTGCATGCGACGACCTCGAGGAACTGGACAGCCGAGCTCCACCGCCATCTTGCCGGCGTGGACGAGTGCATCGCATGCCGGTATCCGGGCAGCGCGAGCGCCGCGTTCGCGTGCTCCACGGCCGAGCTGCCGGGCAACTCGACGCAGCGAACGGACGCTGCCCTACCGTTCCTCTCCGCCGCGGCGGGACTCCTCCTCGTGCGGGCACTCGCGCTCCACATGCAGGGCCAGCTCGTCGCGCTCGACCGCAACTTCATCCGGCTGGGAATGGGGGCGGACCGCCCCGGACTGGGCCACTTCGCCCGGCAGTTCGCACCCGCGCGGGCCGGGTGCGTGCACGTACCGCCGCCGCAGGTGCGTGCCGCTCTCGTCGAGCTTCGGCGGTGAAGCGGAAGCGCGGCGAAGCGCCCCTGACTCGTCCTCTGGCACCCATGGCGGCGACCCAATCGTCAGGATCGGGCTTTGCGTAGCGGGCCACGAGCCCATGCTTCCAAGCAGGTTGTCGAGGCTTCGAATCCCGTCTCCCGCTCCACTGTCGGGGACCACCTCCACCGGGCCGGGGTCGCGGTCTTGTTCGCCGACGAGCGGCTCCCCACGAGTGATCCCGACCACTGGCCCGGTTCGTCCGCGAGTCTGGAGGCCGAGGCGCACAGCCGCAAGCTGTCCAAGCGCGTCCACGAGCTACGTGGGGGAGCGCCGGCGCCTCGGCGCCTCGGCGTCTCGGGCGGTAGCCGGGCGCCGGTCGGGACCATCCGCGAGCTGCCGGGCTGACCCGTCTCTACCAGTCCCCGCCGATCCGGTAGCGCTCGATGCCCAGGTCCTCCGCCGTACCGTACTCCCACTCCGGCTGGCGGGCCGCCTCGTCCCAGAATGACTGGATCCCGACCTCGACGAGCCACGCGGCGACCGCGAGGTCGTCGTGGCGGCCCACGCTCCGCAGGAGCCCGCCGACGTGCACGAACGAGCCGAGCTCCTCCTGGAGCTGGCGCGCGAGACGCAGGCTGTGGGCGTCGCCGCTCGGGACCGCCCAGCTGCCCGCCTCGAGCTCGCGCGCGAGCCGCGGGATGCCGTCGCGCAGGTCGCGCTTGTCGCGACCGGTGTGGTGGCCGAGGACGCGGCCGCGCAGCGCGGGGTCCCGCGCGAGCTCGTCGATCAGCCACTGCTGGAAGCCGTTGCTCTCGACCACGGCGCGCAGCACGCCGTACCGTAGGACGAGGTCCCGGGCGAGCTCGGCCTGCTCGGCGAACGTCCGCCCCTTCACGCGCCGGATGTCGAGGACGCGGCGGGCCCCCGTCCGCGGGTCCCAGGCGGCCACGATCATCGCCGTGTAGTCCGCGCCCGCCGCCCCCGAGCGGGCGAGGTCGACCCCCATGAGCACGACCTCCGTCGGGCTCAGCTCGGCGGCGCCGCCGAGCACGAGGTCCCGCCAGGCCTCGATCGCAGGCTCGGTGAGCTCGTGGGGGATGAGCGAGCTCGCGTCGTCGCGCGGCGCGTTCTGGTACTCGCGGGCGAAGGCCAGCGGGTCCGCGTCGCGCAGCGCGAGCAGCTCCGCGGCCGGGAAGCGCTCGGGCCACAGCGGCTCGCCCGTCGCCTCGTCGAGGGCGCGGTAAGTCGCGTGCCGGAAGCCGAGGGGGGTGTGGCCCGGGCGCGGCCCGCGGCCGGCCCGGCGGCCGAGCCGCGCGAGCAGGTCGTCTTGGTGCAGGGCGGTCCCGATCAGCAGGATGCGCAGCGCGCCCATCGGCATCAGCGTGCCCATGAAGTAGCGGTCAGTCTTCTCGCGCTGTGCCGCGGTCAGGCTGTTGTCGTCGCTGAGCACGTCGTCGAGCGCCAGGAGGTCGGGGTGGAGGCCGCGGACGGCGGTGCCGAACGCCCGGACGCGCACCAGGGCCCCGTTGCGCAGCCGGATCTCGCGGGCCGACCAGCGCGTCCGGCGCCGCCCGGTCTCGCCCGCCTCCCCGGCCAGCAGCGGGCCGAACAGGGCCGGGTTCGCGAGCAGCAGGTCGCGGAGCCGGGCCATGAGCTCCAGGGCCTGGGTTCCGGTGGCGCTGAACAGGACGGCGTCGAAGAGTGCGACGCCCGGACCGGTGAGCCAGCCCGCGGCGGTCCGGTTGTGGCGCCACACGCACCAGGCGAGGTACGCGAGCACGAGGGTGGACTTGCCGTGGCCGCGTGGCGCCCGGAGCACCATCCGCGGCTCCTGCTCGATGAGGCGCGCCCATGCCAGCAGGTGGGCCGGCAGCGCGAGCGGGCGCCCAGCGGCGTCGAGCAGCACCGTGATGAACAGCAGGAAGCTCGCGGCGAGCGCCTCCGCGCTGACCTCGCGGTCGGTCGGCCGGCCCATCAGTCGTCCTCCCCGTCGTCCGCGCGCACGGCGAACCGCTCGACGCGCCCCAGCGCCTCGGGCGAGCCGCCGGGGCCGATGCGCGCCGCGAGCAGCACCGGCACCACGGCCGCGATCACCGCGGGCTCGAGGACGACGACGCCGTCGCCCATCGCGGCGGCGCCCGGCGGGGCGCCGGCATGCGCGAGCGGGGTGGCTCGCCTGCCCCACCGCTCGCCGAACCGGCGCTCGAGCAGCGAGAGCGCGAGGCGCGGGTCGCCGAGCGCGGCCTGGGTGACCGTGCCCACGAGCCGCAGCTCGAGCTCGACCTCGACGCGGAGTACCTCCTCGCGGAACGCCGCGTGCTCGGGGGTCTTCCCAGCTAGGATCCGGTAGAGGGTCGCCGGCGACCAGCCGGCGTGCCGGGCCGCGGTCTCGGAGAA
>JAKAHU010000176.1 GCA_021825385.1 Chloroflexota bacterium
TCTTCGGGAGATTGATGTCGACCTCGTCGCCCTCTCGGGCGCGCAAACGGCCGCTCGGTATCCCCAGCCCGACGACCCTCCATACGAGCCGGAGGAGGTCGGACAGCTGGTGGTCGATGCCTCGCGCCTCGTGGCCGGCGTCCAGGCGTACTTCGATCGACTCGGACTCGCCGGCACGGACCTGACGCCTTTGTAATCCGTTCACGCCCTGGTCGTTCGCCACATGCCGCCCTGACGGCCACCGGACGAGCGCGAGGTCCGGCGTGTCCTCGCCCTCTCGGGTGGGCCGGAGGCACTTCCGATAAGGTGAGTTATGTCTATACTCCCGAACCGGATCGCCTGGCGGTCTCGGTGATCACGGCCGGCGAGCCCTGGAGCGCCGCCACCGCGATCGCCCTCGGCGTCCGGCTCGTCACGCGGGATGACGAGTGCGTCGAGCTCGCGGGGCTCGCCGTCGTCCGGGTCTAGCTGGCGATGCAGCCGCGACGGCCGCCCTGGCGCGACTCGGCGCGTTCGAGGTCTCAGGGTAGGCGCCGCTCCTGGAGACCCGCCGGCGTGTTGTGGACCGCGGGGATCACCCCGAGCCGGCCCGCCCGGTAGTCCTCGAAGGCCTGGGCCAGCTCGTCACGGCTGTTCATCACGAACGGGCCGTACCAGGCGATCGGCTCGCCGATCGGTCGTCCGCCCAGAAGGAGCACCTCGAGATCCGGGCTCCGGCTCTCCTGGACTCGGCCGGCACTGATCGTGAGCGCGTCGCCCGCGCCGAACACCGCGAGCTGGCCGGTGCCGATCGGTCGCTCTTCGAACCCAACGCTCCCCTGCCCCGCCAGGACGTAGACGAGGGCGTTGTCCTCGACCCGCCAGGGCAGGACCAGTCGCGCGCCCGGACTGAGGCTGGCGTGGACCATCGTCATCGGGGTGTACGTCGCGCCCGGACCGCGCTGACCGGCGAGGTCACCGGCGATGATCCGCAGGAGCGCGCCGCCGTCGGCCGAGGCGGCCAGGCCGACCGCGTTCGCGCGCAGGTCCTGGTAGCGCGGCGGCGCCCATTTCCGGGCCGCCGGGAGGTTCACCCAGAGCTGGAGGCCATGGAACAGCCCGCCGCTCACGACGAGCGCCTCGGGCGGTCGTTCGATGTGCAGGATCCCCGCCCCGGCGGTCATCCACTGGGTGTCGCCGTTCGTGATCAGCCCGCCACCGCCGTTCGAATCCTGGTGCTCGAAGGTGCCATCGATGATGTAGGTCACCGTCTCGAAGCCGCGATGCGGGTGCCAGGGCGTCCCCTTCGGTTCGCCCGGGGCGTACTCGACCTCACCGATCTGGTCGAGGTGGATGAACGGGTCGAGGTCGGCCAGGTCGACCCCGGCGAAGGCGCGCCGGACCGGGAAGCCCTCCCCTTCCAGGCCGCGCGGCGCGACGGTGACGCTCTTGACCGGGCGCTGGCGGGCGGTCCGCGGGTCGGGCGCCGGGATTCGGGGCAGAGTCGTGAGGTCCGGGACGCTGATCGCGGGCATATCGGTCTCCTTTGGCCAGCGATCATCGCACCTGACCGTTGATCATGCAACGACCAGGTCCGGCGGAGGCCATGGCGCGCGGCTCGCCGCTGCCGCCGGGGCTACCGGTGCCCCCGCCGGCGCGGTCCTCGGTCCGCTTCGCGGCCAGGTTCAGCCGAGCGGGGTGTCGTCGACCGAGACCCAGCGCGGGTCGAGGCTGAGGTGGAGGACGGTCGGACGGTCGGCGGCGAGGGCGGCTCGCAGGGCGGGCTCGAACGCCGCGTCGTCGGCCACCCGGACCCCGTGCGCCCCGCACGCTTCGGCAACGGCGGCGAAATCGACCGGGCCAAGCTCGGTGCCGACGCCGAGGCCGGCGCCGCGGGCCGCCTGGTGGGCCCGGATCGTCCCGTAGCGCTCGTTGTCGAAGACCAGGACGACGAGCCGGAGTCGTTCGCGAACGGCCGTCTCGAGCTCGGTCATCGTCATCGCAAACCCGCCGTCGCCGGCGAGGGCAACGACCGGCCGGTCCCGGTGGACGAGCGCGGCCGCGATCGCCGCGGGCAGGCCGTAGCCCATCGCCCCCGAGGTCGGCCCGACGAACGTGCCCGGCCGGAGGAACCGGTAGCCGCGCGCCGCCCACTGGCCGAAGTTGCCCGCGTCGGTGGTCAGGATCGCCTCGGGCGGCAGGAGACGGCCGAGGGCCGCCACGACCTGGCCGGGGTGGACGCCCGGTCCGTCCCAGCTCCCGCCGTCGACGACGCTCGCCTGCTCCCAGGCCGCGCGGTCGGCGACGTTCGCGGCCCGGCGGGCCTCGAAGCTGGCCGCCTCGTGGACCGCCCCGGCCAGTTGCTCGCGGGCGGCCCGCAGGAACGTCCGCGCATCGCTCGGGACCGCGATGTCGGGTGCCCGGAGACCGCCCGCCGCCCGGCGCGGCTCGACATCGACGTGCGCCCAGCGCGTCCCCGGAGCCGGTACGGTGTAGTCGAACGAGGCGACCTCGCTCAACCGGCAGCCGATGACCAGGACCGCATCGGCGTCCAGCAGCCGCTGCCGCACGGTCGCCGGGGCGCCGTAGCCGCTCATCCCCAGGTAGAGCCGGTGATCGTTCGGGAAGACGTCCGGCCGGCGCCAGGCCGCGATCACCGGCACCTCGAGGATCTCGGCCAGGCGGACGAGCTCGGAGGTGCCCCGGGCGCGCAGAATGCCCCCGCCGGCGAGGATCACCGGCCGGCGCGCGTCGGTCAGCAGGTGGAGGACCGCCCGCAGCTCGTCCGCGTCGGGCGGCGGGGCCGTCATCCGGCGCGCGACCGGCGGACCGGCGTCGCCGACCGGCTCGTCGAGCAGGTCCTCGGGCAGGGACAGCAGGACCGGCCCCGGACGACCCGACACCGCCCGGCGGATCGCCTCTTCCACCGCCGCCGGGAGCGCCTCGGTCCGCTCGACCTCGACCGCCCACTTGGCCAACCGGCCGAACGTGTCGACCTGGTCGACCTCCTGGAACGCCTCTCTCCCTCGCCGGTCGCGGCGAACCTGGCCGACGATCGCGAACATCGGGCTCGAATCCTGGCGGGCGGTGTGGATCCCGATGGCCATGTTCGCCGCCCCGACGGCACGGGTGCCGAGACAGGCGGCCGGCCGGCCGGTCAGCTGGCCGTACGCCTCGGCCATGAACGAGGCGGCGCCCTCGTGACGGGCCGCGACGACCCGGATCCCGGCCCCCTCGAGGGCGTCGAGCAGGCCGAGGAAGCTCTCCCCGGGGACCGTGAAGGCATACTTCACGCCCGCCGCCCGGAGCGCGTTGGCCACGTACCGTCCGGCGCTCACCGGCGCGGGCGCGGGTTCCGGCACCGGCGCGGGTTCCGGCGCGGGTGTGGGTTCCCGCACCGGCGCGGGTTCCGGCGCGGGCGCGGGCGCGGCGGCCTGCGCGGGCGCGGGTTCCGGCGTAGGCGCGGGCGCGACGTCCTGGGGCGCCGGTTCGGGGACAGCCGCGTCGACCTCGTGCTCCGACTCGGCGTCCACCTCGGCGACACTCGCCGGGGGCGTCGACTCGGCCACGGGCCCCTCGAGTTGCTGATCGGTCATCTCGTCACACACCACATGCTGTCGATCGATCGACGCCCTCCAACGGGCGCCCTGGATTCAACGGTAGTTCACGAACTGGAGCGGCACCGGCTCGTCGAGCTCGCGCAGGCGGGCGATCACTCGCTGGAGCTCGTCCTTGCTCTTGGCTGACACGCGGATCGCATCCCCCTGGACCTGAGGCCGAACCTTGGGGAACTCCTCGCGGATCAGCTTCACCAGCTTGCGCGCCAGCTCCTCGCTCAGGCCCCGCCGAAGGCCGATCCGCTGGCGGACCCGGTTGCCGCCGGCGGGCTCGAGCTTGCCCCAGTCGAAGATCTTGAGCGAGAGGTTGCGCCGGACCGCCTTCGACTCGATCAGCTCACGGACGGCCCGGGCCCGGAACTCGTCGTCAGTGACCAGGACCAGCTCGTCCTTGGCCTGGGTCAGCTCGACCCCGACGCCCTTGAAGTCGTAGCGTTGCTGGACCTCCCGGCGCACCTGGTCGAGCGCGTTGCGCAGCTCCTGCTCGTCGAAGTCGCTCACGACATCGAACGAGGCCTCACCGGCCATCAACCCTCCTTTCGGCTTGTCACGGCCCGGGCGCGGGCGGTGCGCCGCGCCATCGGCCCCAGTATGCCCGGACGGCAGCGTCTCCGGAGGATCGCCTCCGCTGCGGCGCCGGTCCGGCCCGCGCCACCGGACCCCGCGGACGAGCGAGTCACCGGCGCTGCTCGAGCGCCTCGAGGAGCAGGCCCGCGATCCGGTAGCTCCGGCCACCGCCCATCACCAGCACGACGTCACCCGGCCGGACCTGGCCGGCGAGCCAGGCCGCGGTCGCCTCGACCGAGCCAGGGGCGGCGATCGGGATCTCCGGCCGGCGCCTGGCGACCGCCTCGGCGAGCGCCTCGGCCGAGCTGATCGAGGTATCCCGGTCGCGACCGGGCCAGATCTCGGCGACCGCGACCGCGTCCCCCGCCGCCAGCGCCTCGGCGAAGCCATCGAGCAGAGCCGCCGTGCGATGGTACGTGAGCGGCTCGTAGACCGCCCATACCCGCCGGCCGGGCTCGCGCTGGCGGACCGCGGCGATCGTCTCGCGGATCGCGGTCGGATGATGCCCGTAGTCATCGTAGACGGTCACGCCTCGCGCCTCGCCTCGCCGCTCCAGGCGTCGGCCGATCCCCGGGAAGCTCGCCAGGCCGGCCCCGATCGCCGCGGGTGAGAGGCCGAGCCGCTCGGCCGCGGCGGCGACACAGAGCGCGTTGGCCACGTTGTGGCGGCCGGCGGTGGGCAGCCTGACCATGAGCGGCCCGGCCAGCGGGTCGAGCCCGTGGAGCTCGAGCCCGGTCCCCTCGGGCGTGCTCGCGAGCGGCCGTCCGAGCAGAACGCGAGCCGGACGGCCGGCCCGCGCGAACTGGTCGGCGATCCCCCGCACGTAGCCCGCGAGTCGGCCCGGGGCCTGGTCGACGAGCGCGACCGCGACGATCTGGCCGGGCCAATCGCCAAGCCCGTCGAGCAGGCGCTCGACGCCCGGGTCGGCCACGTTGGCCACGAGGGTCGGCTCCCCTCCCCCATGCCGGGCCGCCGTGCTCAGCCAGGTCCGGAACGCCGCGATCACCGCGTCGAGATCCGCGAACACATCCGGGTGGTCCCAGTCCAGATTCGTGACCACGGCAAGCGCGGGGTGGTACGGGTCGAAGTTCCCGGCATACTCGTCGGCCTCGACGACGAACGTCGCTCCCCTCCCCCAGCGCGCCGTGGCCGGAGAGCGACCGGTGATCGTGCCGGGCAGGAGCGCCCCGACGAAGGCGGCGGGGTCGGCCCCGGCCGCAGCCAGGAGGTGCACCAGCCAGCCGGCGGTCGTGCTCTTGCCGTGGGTCCCGGCGACCGCGACGAGCCGGCGCCCGACCGCGGCGTCGGCCACGACCTGCTGCCAGGGCTCGAGCGGGATCCCCCGCTCCCGGGCGGCCACGAGCTCGGGGTGATCGGGAGCGACCGCGGTCAGGGCCTTGGTCACCGCCAGCCGCTCGGGGCCCGGCCGGCGGGTCACGTGGCCCGGGTCGTGCTCCCAGGCCAGGGCGATCCCGAGCTCCTCGAGGGCCGGCGTGTACGGCGAGGGACCGCCCGCGTCACAGCCGTCAGGGACGGCGCCGGCATGGCGGGCCAGGAGCGCGGCGGCGCTGGCACCGGCGCCGGCGGCACCGACGACGTGGATCCGCTCGCCGGGCCGGAGCGCGCGGGCCGGACGGGCGGGCGCCAGGCCGGCGCCGATCGCGGCGGCCGTCCTGGTCATGCCCCGATCCGTTCGAGCAGCAGCTCGAGGGCGGCCGTGGCGCTGGCAAGCTTGTTCGCCGCCCGGTCGCCGGACCACAGGAAGCGCCGGACGTCGACGCCGTCACGGTCGGCCAGCGCGATGTACGTCAGCCCGACCGGTTTCGCCTCGCTGCCGCCACCGGGCCCGGCGATCCCGCTGACGGCCACGGCCAGGTCGGCCCGGAACCGCTCGCGGACGCCGGCGGCCATCGCCCGGGCGACCTGGGCGCTCACCGCGCCGTGCGACGCGAGCAGCTCCGGAGGGACCCCAAGCTGGTCGGTTTTGACCCGGTCGGCGTAGGCCACGACCCCGCCCAGGAAGTAACGGCTGGCGCCGGCAACGTCGGTGATCGCGTCGGCGATCAGGCCCCCGGTGCACGACTCGGCGGTCGCCACGGTCAGCCCGCGCTCGCGGCAGGCGGCCGCCAGGCGTTCGGCGAGGGTGACCAGAGGCTGCCCGGCCATCGCCTCAGCGACGCTGGGTCTGGACCGGCGGGTCCGGCGGCGCGAACAGCCACGTCTCGGGGACACCGACCCTGCCCAGCGCGCCGAGCGGGGTCCCGTTCAGGGTGAAGTAGGTGTAGCCCGACGAACCAGTCCGGATCTCGACCGAGGTCGTGCCGCTGAACGTCAGCGTCTTGCCGTCACCGACGACCTTGCCGGCGCCGCCGAGGCCCGGGTCGACCGCGCCGTCGACCCAGGCCTTCAGCCAGGCCTTGCCGCCACGGACGGTGACGACCAGGTTCACGCCTCGATACGAGACGGTGACCGAGCGCGAGATCGAGACCGCCTTGCCCTCGGCCGACGCGGCGGTCACGGTGATCGTCCAGCGCCCGCTCGTCAGCTCATAGGGCGCCCCGAACGTGCCGTCGTCAGCGACCGCGACCGAGAGCGGCTGCGGTCCGGGCGGCGGTGAGAGCGACGGACCGGGCGAGGGCTTCGCCGGCGCCGGGCCGCCGATCGGCCCGAGCCAGGTGGCGCTGACCGAGACGCTGGCCGCGTTCGTGGTCGTCCCCTGGACCGGGATCGCGCCGTTCTCGAACGTCGCCCCGTCGGCCGGCTGGTCAACGGTCAGGGTCGGGGCCTGGACAACCGAGAACGGGACGGTGATGAACACCGTCGCCGGGGTCTC
Source organism: Chloroflexota bacterium (assembly GCA_021825385.1). GTDB lineage: Bacteria > Chloroflexota > Limnocylindria > Limnocylindrales > CSP1-4 > JAKAHU01. Next base: position 6,997 of record JAKAHU010000176.1, read on the forward strand.
GGCCTGCTTGCCCGTGTCGGGGTCGATGGCCGTGATGTCGAACTGGTTCTTGCCCCGGCGCAGATCGACGTCCGCGCTCCAGGTTCCGTCCGGTGCCGCCGTCACCCGGATCGGGTCGCGCCCGGGGGTGGTGATCGTGACCGTCACCCCTGGCGCGGAGACGCCGCGCAGGGTGTACGAGGTCATCGTCTCGTCGACTTCGCTGACCGCGCTGGCCGGGTCGGTGACCGTGACCGTGGGGGGCTTGGCGAAACGGAGCAGCTGGAGCCCCAGGTAGGCCGCGAAGGCGAGGACGCCGATCGTCAGGAGGGCCGCGGCGACGACCCCCGGGCTGAAGGTGAAGCCCTGACGAGGGGCCTCGAGCGGACGGGGCACGACGATCGCCGGTTCGGCGGCGAGCGCCTCGCCCCGCTCCCGATGCCACTGGGCGAGGATGTCGTCGGGGTCGAGCCCGAGGTAGAGGGCATAGTTGCGCAGGAAGCCCTTCGTGTACACGGCACCCG
>JAKAHU010000177.1 GCA_021825385.1 Chloroflexota bacterium
CCGGAGGCGGTCATCGGTTCGTCGGGCGCCGTCACCGGGTCGTCACCTCGCCGTCAGCGCCCGCCGGTCAGGATCAGGTAGAGGATGCTGATCGCGAACCCGCCGAGCACGATCGCGGCGACCATCGCCACCAGGAGGCGCAGGTAGAAGCGCTCCTCGCGCCGGCCCCGCTCCGGATCGGGGTCGCGGCCACCGGCGATGTACGGGGCGGCCAGCCCGCGGGCCCGAGCGGCCTGGGCGCGCTCGGTCATCGCCTCCTCGTAGTCGGCCATCGTCATCGGGCGCCCGGCCGCCGGCTCAGGTTCGGTTTGGGAGGGGTGGCTTGCTTTGGGCTCGGCGCCGTCGGACTTGGCGCCGTCGGACTCGGTTGGTCGGACTGGCTCGTTCACACCCTCATGATGCCCCAGCGGCGGTCCGGGCGCGTGGTTAGGCGAGGCCCAGCGTCGGGCGCTCATCCGGCGCGCCTGGCGCGGAGGGTGCGGCACGTTGCGCCTCGGTCGGCGACGGCAGTTCGGCGGCGGTGAAAGTTGGGCCGGCCACGATACGGTCGAGGAGCGACTTGAGGGCCGGGTACATGGCGAGCGTCGCCTCCAGCACCCAGAGGAGTTCGAGGAACTCCTCGGTGAACGCGGGAGTCCAGCGCTCGGGTCGGATATCGTCGAGCGGGGACGAGCGGCGGCCGGCACCGTCTTTCATCCGGTAGGCGAGCCACGACCGGACGACCTCCAAGCCGGAGACCGAGAACGACCAGACCTCCGGGGCAACGGGCCCGAAAGCCCCCTTGCCGACATGGACGGTCCGGGACGGCTCGTCGTAGGAGAACTGCTCCGGGTAGTCGGCGCCGGTATCGGGGACGGCAACGATCGCGCGGGCGCTCCCCTGTGGCACGACACCGGCACGTTCGCTGTCAGGGACGAACCGTGTGCCGTAGGTGTGGAGCCAGATGAGGCGCCGACCGAGCTCGACGGCCTCGGCGAAAAGCGCCGGATCCCTGGTCAGCGGGATGCGTGGCCCGGGGATCGTCAGCTCCTCGCTGAAGCGCTCGACATAACTTGGCGATGCCAGCACGCCATAGGCGTAGGCGAACAGGTCCTCGGGCGAGACTGGACAGCCAAGCTCTTGGGCGAGCAGGTCGAGCAGGCCATCCGTAACGTTCGGTTCGGTCGCGGCTGCGTCTCGCCAGAGCGGGATGACGTCCTTCCCACCACGACCTGAGAAGTGATGCCGATCGGGAACCTGGGCTGTGACAGCCGCGGACGGGCCTTCCCCGAGCACGCCGACGAGCTGGCTCGTGAAGTAGATCTGCTGTGGACCCGCTACGGTCCACAGAGGCGGACGCAGGAAGTCACCCAGGCGACCATCGGCAAGAACGTATTGGCGGTCGAACGACCGATACGCGTACCTCGCCACCCGATCCGGCGCCGAGCTGGCTGTGAGGGTCGAGATCGGCGGCAGATCCGGCCGAGCACCGAACAGAGACGGATATCTCCGGTCGATGCTCCGATCTCGCGTCTGGTGGAAGAGGGCGGCGCGGTCGAATGGGTCGCTGGTGACAAGCTTGCGCCACCGGCGGTCGAGCAGGTCGGCCGATTGTCCGATCGGCCACGTCCGCTTCATCTCAACGCCCGTGTGCTGCCACGGGAAGACGTCCGTGAGGAGCGGCCACGACCAGTAGTTGCCGGTCGCCCGCGGGAGGAAGGCCGCGTGCCAATCGGTCGGGCAGTCGGACCACTCGAGATCAACACGATGCTCGATCGCGGCGAGACGGGCCAGCTTCTCCTCGCGCGTCCCCTCGATCCGCGCGTAGTGGACCGCGGCCGGCACGTCCGGACTCGGCTCGCCGAACCGGACGCCGACGGCGATCGCAACCGGCGTCTGGATCGCGAAGACGTTGTCGGTCTTGCGGGCGCCCAGGTTGTCACCCTCGAGGTCGATGATCCAGAGCTCGTCGAACGTCCGGCGCATCCATTCGCGCATGCCGATGAATCCGGGGCCGCGGAGATACGACGACGCGGTGATAAAGCTGACGATGCCCGGTCCCTGGGTGGACTCGAAGACCTTCCAGAGCGCCCAACGCCAGAAGTAGACGTAGTCGTTGTAGAGGTTCTTTACGTGGACCCCGGCGCCTGACGCCCGCGCGGGATCGAGGAAGTCCTCGAGGATGGGACGTTGGCCGTGATCGCCGAAGCGGACCCAGCCGCCCTTCCGATCGGTGACGAGGTCGCCGGGCTCGATCACCTGGCGGTCGTAGGGTGGATTGCCGACGCACACGAGCACGCGCGTCTCGGACTTCACCTTCTGCGCGCGCCGGTGCTCCTCGGCGAGCGGCCGGTGTAGGAGGGTCATCTGCCCGGGCGGCGCCGCAAACGGGGACTCGAGCGTGTCGGTCAGGTAGACGTGCGCGCCATCCGTCGGCAGCTGGCCGCCGGCCGCGATCACCTGCTGGCTCAATCGCAGGTGCGCCACCGCGTACGGCCCGATCAGGATCTCGAAGGCGTGGGTGTTCGCCGCGAGGTTGGTCGCCCAACCAGGGAGTGCGCCGGGTCCATAGCGACGCTCGACTCGACCGAGCGCCTCGGTCATCGCGGTCAAGGGGTACGTCCCGGTACCGGCGGCCGGATCGAGGAGGACGACGCCCTCGTCGGCGAACGTGAGGTTCTTGCCGAACCGCGTCTCGAGCAGCTCGCCGACGAGGCGAACCTGGGCCTCGACGACCTCGACCGGTGTGTAGTAGACGCCCCGGTCCTTGCGCAGCTTCGGATCGTAGGCGGCCAGGAAGTCCTCGTAGAAGTAGAGCCAGGGGTCAGGATTACGGCTGGTGAGGGCCGTGAGGTCGACGGCCCCGATCGCCCGCTCGAGGAGGGCGACGCCGACCTCGATCTCCCGCCGCGCCTGCTCGTCGGTCAGGATCTTGAGCGCCTGGGAGAGGAGCGTGTGCCCGCGCGAGAGCGTCCGGGCGGCGGCGTCGGTCCCGAGCTCGGTCGAGCCGCTGAATCGTGCGAGGAGGAGCGCATACGTTACCGTCTGGGCGTACGCGTCGGCGAATTGCGCCTCGTCCGCGTCGGGGAAGAGGAACGTGCGCCAGTCCTGGGCGAGCTGTTCGAGACTGGATCCCGGGCGGTCGAGTGCCGCGAGGACGTCCTGGCGCACCAGATGGCAGAGCGGCGCGAGGATCTGGGCAAGTGCCTTCGGGCTCGCCGGCACGATCGGGTTCCACGACATGAAGTCGCGGAGCATCGACTCGAGCTTCGCCGCGTCCTCCGGCGTGACCGCCCTCGGCCCGTCTCTGACAATCGGACCGGCGAACTTGAACCGCTGGACCAGATCGCCGGTGCGATAGAGACCCCACTCGGAGGCGTCGGTGTAGATGAGGTTCGGGAGGTGCTGGAACTTCATCCACTGGTCGCGGTCTGAACCGGTGAAGCGCTCCGGGCGGGCGCCCTTGCCGGGTGCCTTGAGCTCGACGAAGCCGCTCAGGAGCCGGTCGACCGCGACGCCGATGTCCGGGCGCGCACCGAGGCCCTGGACCTGCGCCTCTGTCCGCGCCTCAACGTTGCGCGCGAAGAGGGCTCCGCTACCCTCGATGAGTTCGACGACGGGCGCCTTGAGCTGGTCCTCGGGCTGCGCGCGGACCGGCGTATCGAAGTTGGCCTTGACCTTCGCCGCGAACGAGCGGGCGAGGGTCAGGAGGATTGGATCCAATCTGCTTCCCCTGCGGATCGGCGTTGGGCCAAGACTAGCAGCGCGGAGCGCTCGTTGGTGGGTTGCTCGCTGGTGATCGACGCGAGGTACAGTGAGCCATGGCCGCCAGCGCAGAGCAGCACGACTTCGCGGGTCTCGGATACTCGCGTTCCCAAGTGGATGCTGCCGGGGACACGCTCCGGAAGTGGTCTGCGACGGCGACCCTCCTATGGGGAGTCCCTGAAGCGGACGCGCTCGCCGTGGCCCTTGCCTACCGCGCGGCGCATCAGGCGTCACTGACATCGGTGGTGATGGGGCTCCGAAGCATGGTCAAGACGGTGGGTGCCCCTGTCATCGTGGCCCAGCGCCTGAAGCGGATGCCCGCGATCGTTGGGAAGCTGGCCCGATTTCCCCGGATGGATCTCTCGAGGATGCAGGACATCGGCGGCTGCCGGGCCATCCTTCCCGACCAGGGGACGGTCACAAAGGTCCGTCGACGGATCTCGAAAAATGGATGGAAGGTCGACAAGGAGTACGACTACGTGTCGTCGCCGAAGGACACAGGCTACCGTGCGCTGCACGTGGTCGTCGTCAACCACGATCGTCTCGTCGAGGTGCAGCTCCGCACGGCGGCGCAGCATTCCTGGGCGGAGGCTGTCGAGAAAATCGAGCTGAGGCGCCGATATGGTCTCAAGGACGGTACCGGGCCGCAAGTCCTGATGGAGCTACTGCGGCAGTCGGCATATGCTATGGATCACATCAGCAGGGGCGAAGTGATGTCGGCGGAGTTCGATCGTGAGTTCGATGAACTTCGGCGCCGCGCGAAGCCTCATCTGTAGGGCCAAAGAGGGACCTCCATGGCCGACATCCACTTTCTGCTCGTCTACGATCTGTCCCGTCAGGTGTTGGTGTCCCAGCGGGAGTTCCACGATCCGGCTGAGGCAGCCGCCGCATACGCCGAGCTCGAGGCTGCCCACAGGGCCGATCGGGACTACGAGATCGTGCTCGTCGGGGCCGACTCGATCGAGACGATCATGCAGACGCACGGCCACTACTTCAGCCGGTCGGAGTCCGATGGTTCGTCCAAGTACCTGGCGCGTGTGAGCTAACGCGCCTTAGGGCAACGGGGCGAGGTAGCCGCGCCCGAGCGGAGTCGTGCTGGCACGCTGACCGGCGCGCCGGCTTAGGCGAACCGGTCGCGGAGCGGTTCGGCGACCTCGCGCGCTGCATCGCGCAGCCGGTCCGGCCCGAGCTGGGCGTTCACGGCCAGGATGAGATGGTCGGCGCCGGCCCGGACGAAGGCGATCGCCGACTCGAGGGTCTCCCGCCGCGCGGTCAGCGAATCGCCCACCGCCACCTGGGCGGCGAACGAGAAGTCGTCCGGGTCGCGGCCGGCCGCCTCGAGCGCCCGGCGGATCTGATCGCGCTTGGCCGTGAAGTAGGCGATGTCACCGGCCCGGTCACCGGGCATCGGCCAGCCACTGGCGTAGCGCACCGCCAGCTCGATCCCGCGCCGGCGCTGTCCGCCGAGCCAGATCAGCGGACCGCCGGGCCGGAGCGGCGCCGGCTCGTTGGTCGCCCCACGGAGGGGGACGAACGGATCGTCCAGCTCGACCCCGGGTGGCCGCCGGGCCGCATCGGAGAAGAGCGCGCTCAGAACCCGGAGGCTGCTCTCGAGCCGATCGAAGCGTTCGGGCGGAGGCGGAAGGGGGATGCCGAACGCCTCGTGCTCGCCCTCGTGCCAGCCCGCGCCGAGGCCGAGGATGAACCGGCCGCCGGTCAGCTGGTCGAGGACGGTCGCCTGCTTGGCCAGGACGGCCGGATGGCGGAACGTGTTCGACAGGACGGCCATCCCGATCCATTTGCCCGGCACGTGATGGGCGACCCCCGCGGCCAGGGTGAGGGCCTCCAGGCTCGCCCCGCCGCGCTCGAGCCGGACGTCGCTGAGGTGGTCGTTGAACCAGCCGGCATCGAAGACCGGGAGCTCCCCGGCCAACCGCCAGAGGGCGTCGATCGCCGCGACGTCGACGCCCTGGGGCGAGGTCTTGAATCCGATCGTCAGGCCCGGACCGAGGCGGGTCACTCCGCGCCCCGGGTGAGGCTCGCCGCCATCCGCCCCCCGGTCGTGACCGCGCCCTGGGAGGCCGAGCTGACGAGAGCCGCGTACTTGGCCATCACCCCACTCGTGTAGCGCGGCGGGGGCGGGCTCCAGGCCGCCAGGCGCTGGGCGATCTCGTCGGCCGGGAGGTCGAGGTCGAGGACGTGGCGGTCGACGTCGATGACGATCGGATCGCCCTCGCGGACGACGGCGATCGGGCCGCCGAGGGCGGCCTCGGGCGCGACGTGGCCGATCATCAGCCCGTGCGTCCCGCCGCTGAACCGGCCGTCGGTCAGGAGGGCGACCGACTCGCCGATCCCCTCGCCGACGAGGGCGGCCGTGACGCTCAGCATCTCGCGCATCCCGGGCCCGCCGGCCGGACCCTCGTGGCGGATCACGATCACGTCGCCGGGCTCGATCCGGCGCGCCTTGACCGCGGCGAAGCAGGACTCCTCGGACTCGAACACCCGGGCCGGTCCGCGGTGCTGGCGGCGCTCGTGGCCGGCGAGCTTGACCACACAGCCCTCCGGAGCGAGCGAGCCGCGCAGGATCGCCAGGCCGCCGGTTGGCTTGAGCGGCCGCTCGATCGGCCGGACGACCTCCTGGCCAGGGGTCTCGACGACCGCCGCGGCGATCTCGGCCATCGTCCGGCCGTCGACGTTGCGCTCTCCGCCGTGGACGAGGTCGCGCTTGAGCAGCTCGCGCATGACCAGCGCGACCCCCCCGGCCTCGTACATCTCGGAGGCGGAGAACCGGCCGCCCGGCTTCATATCGGCCACGATCGGGGTCCGCTCGGCGATTGGGCCGAAGTCGTCGATCGAGAGCGGGATGCCGAACTCGTGGGCGATCGCGAGCAGGTGCAGGACGCCGTTCGTCGAGCCGCCGGTGGCCGAGACGGCGGCGATCCCGTTCTCGAGCGCGGCCCGGGTGACGATCTGCTTGGGCCGGATGTCGTCGCGGACGAGGGCCATGACCAGCTCGCCGGAGCGGCGGGCGGCCTCGTTCTTCCTGGGGTCCTCGGCCGGGATCCCGTTCAGGCCGGCCGGCGAGAGGCCGATGAACTCGAGGACGGTGCTCATCGTGTTCGCCGTGTACTGCCCGCCGCAGGCGCCCGGACCCGGGCAGGCCGCGTTCTCGATCGCGTACAGCTCGTCGAGGGTGATCGTGCCGGCACGGTACGCCCCGACCGCCTCGAAGACGGTCACGATGTCCGCGTTCCGGCCCTTGTACAGACCCGGGTAGATCGTGCCGTTGTAGAGGACGAGGCCGGGGATGTCGAGGCGAGCGAGGGCCATCGCCGCGCCGGGGATCGTCTTGTCGCAGCCGACCAGGCAGACGAGGCCGTCGAACAGGTGGCCGCGGGCGGTCAGCTCGATCGAGTCGGCGATCACCTCGCGGCTGATCAGCGAGGCCTTCATCCCCTCGGTGCCCATCGTCACGCCGTCCGAGATCGAGATCGTGTTGAACTCCATCGGCGTGCCCCCGGCCGCCCGGATCCCCTCCTTGACGAACTCGGCCAGCCGGCGCTGGTTGTAGTTGCAGGGCATCGTCTCGATCCAGGTCGTGGCGACACCGATCAGGGGCCGGGCGAGGTCGTCGTCGCTGAACCCGATCGCCTTGAGCATCGCCCGGGCCGGGGCGCGGTCAGGGCCGTCGGTGAGCGTCGCGGAGTGG
>JAKAHU010000178.1 GCA_021825385.1 Chloroflexota bacterium
CTGGCACCGAACCGAAGCCCTGGCCGCCCTGGCCCGGGGCGAGGAGGCGATCGCCGCCGCGGAGCGCGCGCTTCGGATCGCGAAGGAGCTCAACCACCGGGAGTGGACCGCGGCGGCGCTTCGGGGGCTGGGCATCGCTCGGGCCGCGGTGGGCCAGCTCGCCGCTGCGGAGGCGACATTCCGGGAGGCGGCGGAGGCGGCGGCCGGTCTCCCCCTGTTCGAATCCTGGGCGGCCGCCCGACTCGCCCTGACCCTCGTCGCGCGGGGGAACGTGGAGGAGGCCGAGCGGATGGCCACGGTTGCCCTGGCCGGGCCGGTGCCGCATTCCTTGTTCGAGGCTCGACTCGCCCAGGCCGAGGTGCTGGTGGCCCGGGGCGCCGTCGGGGCGCGGCCGGTCATTCGCCGATCGTTGGTCCTGGCCACCGAGGAGGGCCACCTCACGAGTGCCAAACGGCTCGCCAGGCTGCTGGAGATCGCTCGCTAGCGTCGGCCTTCCAGCGGAGAGGCGCCACCGCCGTTGTCCGGCGACCCGCCGCCGGTTGGCGCCCGCGCCTAGCGGACCGAGTAGCGCTCGAGGGGGCTCCAGGCGCTGTTGGCGTTCGTCGGGGTCGGGTTGGCGATCGCTCGCACGTACCACTGGCCGCGGGAGCTGAAGGTCCAGGTCCAGCTGGCGCGGCCGGTTCCGTCGGCGTAGACATCGCGCTTCGTGACGTACTGCCAGCGCCCGCCGACCGAACGCCAGAAGGCGAACGAGACCTTCGGGCGGATCCCGGTCGGGCTGATCGGCCGGACCGTGGCCGTGAACGTCACCTTGGTCCCGGACAGGACGGTTCTCAGAGCGCCGTTGCTCGTCGGGCGCAGGATCGCGAGCTGGCGAACGATGATCCGCACCGGCGGGCTCGTGCCGGCCGACAGATCCGGTCCGCCGGCATAGGTCGCCCGGAACTGGGTGTTCACCGCCGGTGTCACGCTGTACGTGGCCTGGCCGCTGGGGTCGGTGGTCAGGGTGGCGAGGTCGGTCCAGTCGGACCCGCCGGCCGGGAGTGCCTGAAGGGTCACGACCCGGTTGGCGCCCGCCGGCTCGACCTGGATGGCCAGGCTGACCTGCTGACCCCAGGCGACGACCGTGGCGCTCGGCGTGACCTGGAGCTGCGCGGCCGGAGGCCCGATCGTGAACAGCGACGGTGCGCTGGCGCCGCCGCCGGGGGGCTCGTTGACCACGGTCACGCTGGCCATACCCTGGGTCGTGGTCAGGGCGGCCGGCACGATGGCTGTCAGCTGGGTCGGTGAGACGTAGGTCGTGGGGACCGCCGTGCCGCTCCAGTAGGCGGCCGAGACGCCGGAGGCGAAGTTCGCCCCCTGGATCGAGATGGTTAGATCGCCGCTGCCGGCGGGCGCGCTGGCGGGTTCGATCCCGACCACGATCGGCGGCGGGTTCGGCGGCAGGGCGGCATAGTTGAACGTGACCGGGGTCAGGTCGAGCCCGTTGTAGCGGTCGAGGTCGACGCATCCGGCAATCCCGGCCACCGAGCCGCAGTCGTCGTATTGCCAGAAGGTCCAGCCGCGCCCGCCCCAGTTGTTGGCCGGGACGGTCGGGCTGGTCACGAACCAGTGGGCGACCCACAGGATCGCGTAGCCCTGATCGGCGAACATCGTCGTGTTGCCCATCGAGTTCTTCCAGAAGCTCGGACTGGTGTAGATCATCGGTCGGACCCCGAGCCTGGCGTAGACCTCTGCCAGCCACGCCCCGACCCAGGTCTGAAGGGCGCTCGGCGACAGTCCCCCGTTCTGTTCCAGATCGAGGGCCGGCACGAGGTCGCCCGGCAGGAGTCCGGCGTTGGCGACGTACCAGTCGGCCTCCAGGATCGGGTCGTTGGGATCGCTCGAGGGCGTCGCGAAGTGGTAGGCACCCACCGTCAGCCCGGCCGCCCGGGCGCCGGCGTGATTGGCCGCGTACATCGAATCGAGAAACGACTGGCCCTGGGTTGCCTTCATGATCACGAAGCGCTTGCCCGAGCCGGCCACCTGAGACCAGTCGATCGCCGCCTGCCAGTGGCTGACATCGATCCCCTCGAGTACGGGCCCCGGTGGCGGTGTGACCGACGGTGACGGCGTCGCTGACGGCGGGGGGCTGTCCGAGGGCGACGGCGAGCCCGACGGCTGAAACAGGCCGGTCGCCGCGTACACCACGCCCGCTCCGTAGAGCGACGACACGCTCGTCCCGTTGACGGCACTGACCGCATACCAGGTGTTGCCCGCCACGGCCGTCAGGCAGGTGGCCGACCACGGGTCGCCCGCCACCGTTTCGCTGGCGGTGATCACGGTCCCGGCCTGGATGACGGCCACGACCGAGGCCGAGGTCGAGGGCGACGCCCGGAGGTTGACCGAGCAGTTGGCGGCGTAATCCGAGCCGGCCGAGGCGGCGCCCGGCGCGAGCGGCAGGACCGCCATGGCGACGAGGAGCGCGACGGCGCCCGGGAGCCGCAAGCGATGCGGGCGCATGGTGCCCGCGATGCTACCAGAGGGCAGCGGGGCCGTCAGTGACCCGACAGTCCCGGTTCCGGCCGGGACGGCGGTTCGGCGCTCACGCTCAGCGGCAATCCGGCGCCGGGCGGCCCGCCGGCGGCGCCCCGCCGCGCTCAGGCCCGCCAGGGCTGCATCTCGATGTCGCCCGACGCGTTCGAACCGGGGTCGCTCGAACAGGGTGGGACGCCGCTCAGGCCGCTCGTCGATTCGTTCGAGGCGACGATCCGGCCGCCGGTGGGCAGGACGAAGGCGACCGTGACCGGCTCGGGTGGCGCAGGCCGGCAATAGTTGCCGTCCTGGACGAGCGTCGTGAGCACCCCGCCGGCCGGCACCGTGATCGTCTCCGAGGCCGCGGGCGGCGCCCCGTCGATCACGACCGCCCCGGTCGCGTCGAGGAGCTGGGGCCGCATGAGCGCCGGGACGGCGCATGGCTCGGTGCCGGTGTTGCGCAGCTCGACGGTCGCGATCCGGTGTCCTGCCGCACCCTCCCATTGCGTGATCCGGGCGGCCAGGTGGGCCACCTCGCAGGCCCGGGTGGCCGAGCCGCCGGCAGCCGGTGAGGCCGGCGAGGCCGGCGGGGGCGACGGCGTCGGGCGGGGCCCGCTCACCCCGGCGCCGGACGATGCCGCGCCCGGGGTGGTGCAGCCAGCGACGGCGAGCGCGAGCAGCGGGACGGCCAGCAAGACGGCCAGGGAGCGGCGCGGACCGGTCATCGAAGTCCTCCTGTCACCGGACAGGGTAGCCCGATCTCGCTCATCGGGTCGTGGCCCGGGTGGCGGGCCGCCGGCACAAGCCGGGCTCCGGACGGCTGTCCTGAGTCGAGCCCTGGCGCCCGGCGCGGCCCCGGTGCCGGGCCTGGCCCCGGCGTCCGGCGCGGACAACGAAACGCCCGAAGGAACCGCCGGTCCGTACTCCGACACCGCCGATGCAAGCACCTGTGGCGTCTTTTCCAGTCCCTTGGCCCCTTCGGGCAAGACCTACTCTACCCCGCCGCCGGAGCCGACCGCCAGCGGGTTATCCACGAGTTTTCGAGTTCGTCGGGCCACCTGACGAGCGTTGTCCACCGGATTCCCACAACCGTGGGCGGGGCCCGGGCACGCGATCACGAGCCGGTCGCCGCCTCATCCGGCGATCCCGGGCACGGCCCGCGGCTCACCACCTCTGCGCCGGGGCTCCACCACGGGCCGGAGCAGGATCGCCCCGGTGGCGTAGAGCGCGACCGCGACGGCGAGCGCCGCCCGTGGCCCGGTCCCGGGGGCGACGGCGGCGCCGACGAGGTCGACGATGAGCCCGCCCACGACCGGCGGCAGGGCCGTGGTTCCAAGCGCCGTGGCCACGTTGGAGAGCCCCATGTAACGTCCCGACGAGGCCTTGGGGATGATCGAGGTCATCAGGGCCCAGTCCACGGCCAGGAACGCTCCCGAGGCGGCCCCCACGAGGACGGTCCCGGCGATCGCCACCGGCGGGCTCGCGGCGAGGGCGATCAGGGCCATGCCGGTCCCTCCGAGCACGGCGCTCAGGTAGATGACCGCCTTGCGTCCGAACCGATCGCCCAGGAGGGCGCCGGGGACCGCGGACAGGAGAGTCATCAGGCCGATCGCGGCCGTCGTCGCCGTCAGCCAGAAGCCCTTGTCGGGATCGGGCACCAGGAGCGAGCGATCGAGATACCAGACCATGACGTTGGGCAGGATCCCGGCGCCCATGAGCAGGAACAGCCGCGACACGACGAGCCAGACGTAGCTTCGCTCGCGGAGGATGTCGGTGCCCCAGGTCTCGAGGGCGATCCGAGACCAGGTCCGGCCCTCGCGAGGCTTGGCCAGGCGGCCTTCGCGGACCCACAGGACCGTCGCCATGGCGAGCGTGAACTCGACCACCCCGAGGGCGACCAGCGGCAGGACGAAGTCCCGACCGAGGGCGAAACCGATCGAGCCGATCGCGATTCCTCCGATCACGCCCAGGATCGACATCACCCCCATGAGCCCGCTGGCCAGGCTCACCTGATCCTCGGCGACCAGGTCCGGGATGTAGCCCTGGAACGGTCCCTGGGCGAAGTTCGAGCTGACCTGCAGGAGGAGCACGAAGGCGAAGATCGAGAGATACGTCTGTGACGTCGCCAGACCGACCAGGAAGATCAGGTCGAGCGTTGCGCCGACGGCGATGTACGGCTTGCGCCGTCCCCAGCGGCTCATCGTGTAGTCGCTGAGCGAGCCCACGGTCGGCTGCACGAGCAGCGCCACCGCCGCGCCGGCGAGGTCCATGAGCGCGAGGGCTCGGCCGGCGAACTCCTGGCCCACGATGTCGTCCATGCGGGCCTGGCCGATCACCTCCCAGCCGCCCCAGATGGCGCTGATACCGAACCAGTAGGCCGACAGCTGGAGGAGCTGGAGGAGCGGGAGACGTTCGGTGGGCCGGCCGGTCTCGGCCCCCGGAGCGAGCGCGGCGGCGGAGGTGCTCAACGCTTGCCCTCCCTCAGACGCGATCGGTCCGCGCCCGGGACGCTTTCAGAGGCGGACGGTACGCCCTGGTGGAGGCCGCTGACAAGCCCGGCCGGCGGAGCCGCGGGCCGTTACTGGCCGTCGCGCAGGGATTCGCGCCAGCTGGCGGCCGCCGCCTCGAGCTCGCCGGCGAGCGAGGGCGCGATCCGGCCGTGAACCCGAACGTCCCGCGCCCGGTAGTCGAGTTCGACCGTGCCCCGCTCGCGGACCCGGGCCAGCAGCTCGCCGGCGGTGTACGGGAGCGCGACGTCGACCTCCACCCAGAGCGAGGCCAGGAGAGCCGCGATCTCGGCCTTGAGGGCCTCGAGCCCGTAGCCGGTCCGGGCGCTGACCAGGACCGCCCCGGCGATGATCGGGGCCGGCGTCTCGCCGTTGCGGGCGGAGCGATCGAGGAGGTCGGCCTTGTTGAAGGCGACGACCCGCGGCTTGTCCCCCGCCCCGAGCTCGTCGAGGACGGTCTGGACGGTGACCCGGTGTTCGGGGAAGTGGGGATCGGCGGCGTCGACGACCTCGAGCAGGACGTCCGCCCGGGTCACCTCCTCGAGGGTTGCCCGGAACGCGTCGACGAGCTGGTGGGGCAGCTTGTGGATGAAGCCGACGGTGTCGGTGACGATCACCGTCTGGCCCTCGCCGAGCTTGACCTGGCGGCTCGTTGGATCGAGCGTGGCAAAGAGCCGGTCCTCGGCCCGGACGACCTCGCTGCCCACGAGCGCGTTCAGCAATGACGACTTGCCGGCGTTCGTGTAGCCCACGATCGAGACCGTCGGCACGAGCCGCCGGTCGCGGCTGCGCGAGGCGGTCGCCCGCTGCTGGCGGACCTGTTCGACGCGCTCACGCAGCCGCTTGATCCGCTCGCGGATGATCCGCCGGTCGGTCTCGAGCTGCGATTCGCCCGGGCCGCGGGTCCCGATCCCGCCGCCGGTCCGCGACAGGTGGGTCCACAGCCGGGTCAGCCGCGGCAGCTGGTACTCGAGCTGGGCGAGCTCGACCTGGAGGCGGCCTTCGTGGGTTCGAGCGTGCTGGGCGAAGATGTCGAGGATCAGCCGGCTGCGATCGATCACCTTGACCTTGAGCAGGTTCTCGAGCGACTTCTGCTGGGCCGGGCTCAGCTCGTCGTCGGCGATCAGGAGGTCGAACCCGGTCTCGTTCTTGGCGGCCACGAGCTCCTCGGCCTTACCCTTGCCGATGTACCAGTTCGGGTCGGCGTGACGGCGGTTCTGCCACTCCGCTCCGACGACCTCCGCGCCGGCGGTCGTGGCCAGGCTGGCCAGCTCGGCGAGCGAGTCCTCGGCCGTCCAGCCGGGGTCGTCGCCGGTGTCGACGGCGATCAGGAACGCCTTCTCGGCCGGGGGTGCCACCTCATGTGGGGGTCTGGGCATGAGCTCAGGATACCCCGGCCCGATCGAGCCACCGGCGGACGCGCCCGAGGGCCTCGGCGAGCAGGTCGCCGTCGGGGGCGAGCCACTCGATCCCGGGCTCGGCCCGGAACCAGGTCCGCTGGCGCCGGGCGAAGGCGACGTTGCGCCGGGCGTCGAGCTCGATCGCCGCCTCGATCGCCAGCTGCCCGTCGAGGACGGCCCACGCCTCGCGGTAGCCGATCGCCGAGAACGCCGGCAGGGCCGGGTCGAACCGCGCCCGCAGGGCCGCCGCCTCCTCGAGCAGGCCGGCCGCGAACTGCTCCTGGGCCCGGTCGAGGATCCGCCGCCGGTGCGCCTCGCGGTCGAGGTCGAGGCCCAGCCAGAGGCTCGGGCCCGGGTAGCCGCGCGGGCCGGGGCGGGGCCGGTCGCCCTCCAGGAGCGCGATCTCGAGCGCTCGGACGACCCGGCGTGGGTTGCGCAGCTCGACCGTTGCGGCGAGCCGGGGGGCGAGCTCGACCAGGCGCTCGGCGAGCGCGGCCGGGCCATGGGCGGCCAGGTCGGCCTCGAGCCGGGCCCGGAGCCCGGGATCCGACGGGAGGGCGTCGAGGGCGAGGCCGCGGCCGACCGCCCGCAGGTAGAGCCCGGTTCCCCCGACGAGGAGGGCGACTCCGCCGCGGGCGGCGATCCCGGCCAGGGCGGCCTCGGTGTGGCGGACGTAGTCGGCGACGCTGAACGGCCGGTCGGGCTCGACCAGGTCGAGCCCATGGTGGGGGACCCGTGCCCGCTCCCCCGGTCCGACCTTGGCCGTCCCGATGTCGAGGCCGCGGTAGACCTGGCGCGAGTCGGCCGAGATGATCTCCGCTGGCCGGCCCTGGCGGCCGAGCGCGGCGGCGATCTCGAGCGAGAGCGAGGTCTTGCCCGTGGCGGTCGGGCCGCAGATGACGACGAGTGGCGGTGCGCTCAGGGCGCGTGCTCCCCTGCCGCGCCGACGAGCCGGCCGCGG
>JAKAHU010000179.1 GCA_021825385.1 Chloroflexota bacterium
CGGTCGAGCCGTCCCCCAGCGTCCGCTCGCGCACCCGGAGCGGGCGCATCAGCGTCTTCTGGTGGCCGACCGCGCTCTGGTTCGTCTCGGGCGCCACGACGAACGTCTCGCCGATCGGATCGAGGGCCCGCTTCAGGGCGAGCAGGCCCCGCGACTCGATCCCGTCGTCGTTCGTGACCAGGATCCGCGGCCGCGACGGCCACTCGTCGAGCGGCCGGTGGGTCGGCCGCCGGGCCCGGGTGCCGCCCCGTGCCGCCGCGGCCTCGCTCCGCTCGGGTGTCACGGGCTCGCCTCGCTCGCGGTCGAGCGCCCGGCGCTCGACGCGGCTCCGCTCGGGGGAGGCGCCGGAATCGGCCCGCTCAGCCATCGCCCGCCCTCGACGGGCTGCCCGCCGCCGTCCCTTCGCCCCCGCCCGCCGTTCCGCCGCCCCCGCCCGCCGATCCGCCGTCCGCCGGCCCCGGCAGGTCGCCGATCTCTCGGTCGACCCCCGGCTGGGGCTCGCGCGGGACCCGCACCGCCCGTCCCTCCCGCTTCTGGACGAGCCGCGCCGCCCGCTGCCTGACCGAGCGGTCGCCGCCGAAGATCTGGAAGTAGTAGAAGAAGATCGAGGTCACGACCGCCGCGACCGGGATCCCGAAGACCGCCCCGGCCACGCCCGCCACCTTCGAGCCGACGAGCACCGAGCCGAGGACGACGATCGGATGGAGCCCGATTGCGCCCTGCATCAGGCGCGGCTGGACGACGTTCATGACCACGAACCAGCCGATCCCCATGACCGCCAGGGTGGGCAGGATCTCGTCGGGCCGGGTGAAGACCGCGACCAGGACCGGCGGCGCCCAGGACACGAACGGCCCGAAGAACGGGATCATCTGGAGCAGCCCCGAGGCGGCCGAGGAGACCGGCAGGAACTCGAGTCCGAAGGCCAGGCTGGTGGCCGCCGCGAACAGGCCGTAGCCCAGACCCATCGCCACCTGGCCGCGCAGGAAGCCCCCGAACGAGCGCGAGACCGAGCGCTCGAAGACGAGCCACTCCTCGTGGTACTGGGGCGGCACGAGCCGGATCGCGAAGGCCCGCAGGTTCGGCGAGTCGACGATGATGTAGAGCGACAGGATGACCACGATCAGGGCCGTGCCCAGGATGCTCAGGCTGGCCACGGCCACCGACTGGAGCGGGCCGATCAGCTCGGTCGCGTAGGCACCCAGGTTCTCGATCAGCCGGTTCGCCTCGGTGACCAGGTCGACCTGCAGCCCGAGCCGCGTCAGCTGGCCCTGGAGGGGCGCCAGGATGTCGGGCAGCTGGCTCTGCAGGGCGGGCACCTGGGCCACGAAATCGGAGATCGAGCGCACGAGGGCGGCCGCCACGACCGAAACGACGATCCCCACCACGACCAGGAGGCTGAGGTAGACGATCGCCACGGCGAGGACCCGCGGCGCTCGGGGCACGAGCCGGCCGATCCGCTCGACCGGCGGACTGAGCACGAACGCGATCAGCCAGGCCAGGAAGAAGGTCAGGATCAGGTCGCCGAAGTCGTAGAACACGGTCGAGGCGAACTCGACCACGACGAAGGCGAGGGCGATGACGGCCAGGACGAGGAGCAGGTTGAGCAGGCGCCGCTGACGGGCACCGAGCTGGAGGACGACCTGAACGGCGGAGCCGCGGGCGCCCTCGGGCGGCGCGTCCGGCGCGCGGACGGGCGCCGGGGCCGGTTCGGCGCGGTGGGCGTCGTCCATCTCAGCGCAGGCCCATCTTCTCCCGCACCTCGGTCATCGTCGCCTCGGCGATCGGCCGGATCCGTTCGGCACCCTGGGCCAGGACACGGTCCACCTGGCCCGGCTGTGCGATCAGCTCACGATAGCGCTCCCGGGCGGGGGCATAGTGCTCGATGATCCGCTCGGCGAGCAGGCGCTTCGTATCGACGCAACCGGTCCGCGCCGTCCGCTCGCCTTCCCAGATCTGCTCGTAATCGGTGCCGAAGAAGCGGTGGAGCTGGCACACGTTGCACACCTCGGGCCGGCCCGGGTCGGTGCGCAGGATCCGCCGCGTGTCGGTGACCATCGACATCACCTGCTTCCGGATCACCTCGGGTTCGGCGAAGATGTCGATCGCGTTGCCCAGCGACTTGCTCATCTTCTTCACCCCGTCGGTGCCGAGCACGACCGGGGCCTCGGTGAACACCGCCTGGGGCTCGGGGAACGTGTCGCCGTAGCGGCCGTTGAAGGCGCGCACGATCTCGCGCGAGAGCTCGAGGTGGGCGGCCTGGTCCCGCCCGACCGGGACGAGCGAGGCCTTGTAGATGACGATGTCGGCGGCCTGGAGGACCGGGTAGGTGAGCAGCCCGTGGTTGATGTCCTCGGGCTGGTTCAGCTTTTTCTCCTTGTAGGTCGGCGTGCGTTCCAGCCAGCTGACCGGGGTCACCGTGGCCAGGAGCCAGGCCAGCTCGGTCACCTCCGGGCGATGCGACTGGACGAAGAGTGTGCAGCGCTCCGGGTCGAGGCCCAGGGCGAGCAGGGCGCTGGCCATCTCGCGGGTCTGGCGCCGCAGCCGGTCCGGGTCGTGGACACTCGTCAGGGCGTGGTAGTCGACGATGCAGTAGATCGCCTCGTACTCGGCCTGGAGCCGGACGTAGTTGCGGATCGCGCCCAGGTCGTTGCCGATGTGGGGGGCACCGGAGGGCTGGATGCCGCTGAAGATCCGGGGCCGGGGCCGGGCCGTCTCGACCGGCGCGGGGAGGGGAGCAAGCTCGATCGTCATGGTGCCCGAGTGTAGCCGACCGGCGCCCGGGCGCGACGACCCGGGCGTGCGCTCCGGTACCATTCCCGGCATGTTCCACGTGTCGGCGGTCGCTCGATGAGTCGTGCCCCGCTCCGCGCCGGCCTGCTCGGCGGCGGGACGGTCGGCGGGGCGGTCGCCCGCGCCTTCGCCGAGTTCCCGGCGCGGCTCGCTCCGGCCGACGGGGCACAACTGGTCCTGGCCGCGATCGCCGTCCGGGACCTGACGGCGGCCCTGGCCCGCGGCCTGCCGGCCGAGCTCCTGACCGATGCGCCGGCCCACCTCGTCGCCTCGCCCGAGGTCGACGTCGTGGTCGAGCTGTTCGGCGGCGACGAGCCGGCCCGGACCCTGATCGCGGCCGCGCTCGGGGCCGGCAAGCCGGTGGTGACCGCGAACAAGCACGTGATCGCCCACGACGGCCCGGAACTCGAGTCGCCCGCCCGGCGCACCGGTGCCCCGCTCCGGTTCGAGGCCGCCGTTGGGGGCGGGATCCCGATCCTGGGCCTGATCGCCGCGGACTTGGCCGCGAACGAGGTGCACCGGGTGCGCGGGATCGTGAACGGCACGACGAACCACATCCTGACCGCGATGGCCGAGGACGGCGTCTCGTACGAGGCCGCCCTCGCCGACGCCCAGGCCCGCGGCTACGCCGAGGCCGACCCGAGTGGGGACGTGGAGGGCGCCGACGCGGTCAACAAGCTGGTCATCCTCGCTCGCCTCGCCTTCGGGGCCTGGCTCGACCCGGACGCGGTCGTCCGCCGGCCGCCCACGGTGCTCGGCCTCGGCCGGCCCGGGATCACCGGCGTGAGCGCGGCCGAGATGGCCGCCGCGAGCGCCCTGGGACTGACGATCCGGCTGCTCGCCTGGGCCGGGCGCGAGGGCCACGGGGCAGAGCGGCCGTTCGCGACCGAGGGGCCGCCGCCAGCCGGGGCGATCGATCCGGACGGGGCGTTGGGCGCGGCCGCCCAGCCGATCGCGGCCGCCGAGCCGATCGCGGCCGCCGTCCTGCCGACCGGCGTACCCTCGGCCAGCCCGCTCGGTGCGACCGGCGGTGTGCTCAACCAGGTCGAGATCGAGGCGACCCCGGTCGGGACGATCCGGATCGCCGGCCCGGGTGCCGGCGGCGACCCGACGAGCAGCGCCGTCCTGGGCGACCTGATCGCGATCGCTCGCGGCCAGGGCAGCACCTGGGCGGGGCTTCCGCCGGCCCGCGCCGGACGGCCCGCGCCGATCTCCCCGCTCGGCGGCCGCCGGCGCTGGTTCGCCCTCCTGCCGGACGCTGCCACCGCGCCCGCGCTCGGAGCCGCGGCCGAGGGGGCCCGGTCGGTCCCGGTCGCCGGGGGCACCGCCGTCCTGACCGGTCCGATGACGCTCGAGGAACTTCGGGCCGCCGCCCGCGCCCTGCTGCCACCGGGCGTCGACGTCACGCTCTACCCTGTCGACGACTGAGGAGATTGCCGTGCCTGCCACCGGGATCGGCCGCCCGAGACTGGTCGAACGCTACCGCCGCTTCTTGCCGATCAGCGACGCCACGCCCTCGCTCAGCCTCGGCGAAGGATTCACCTCGCTCGTCCGTCTCGGCCGGCTCGGCCGCCAACTCGGCCTGCCGAACCTGTACGTGAAGCTCGAGGGTCAGAACCCGACCGGCAGCTTCAAGGACCGGGGGATGGTCGTGGCCGTCTCGAAGGCGATCGAGGACGGGGCCCGGGCGATCATCTGTGCCTCGACCGGGAACACCTCGGCCTCGGCCGCGGCCTACGGGGCGGCCGCCGGGCTGGAGGTCGTCGTCCTCCTCCCGAAGGGCCAGATCGCCCTCGGCAAGCTCCTCCAGGCCCTCGTGGCGGGGGCCCGGGTCATCGCCGTCGACGGCAACTTCGACCTCGCCCTGCGGATCGTGCGCGAGCTCGCCGACCGGCGGGACCACCCGATCACGCTCGTCAACTCGATCAACCCGTACCGGCTCGAGGGCCAGAAGACCGGCGCCTTCGAGGTCTGCGACGATCTCGGCCGGGCACCGGACATCCTGGCCATCCCGGTCGGCAACGCGGGCAACATCAGCGCCTACTGGGCCGGCTTCCGCGACTACCAGGGGGCGCGGATCACGAGCTCGCTGCCGCGGATGTTCGGCTTCCAGGCGGCCGGCGCCGCCCCGCTCGTCCTTGGCCACCCGGTCGAGCGGCCGGAGACGATCGCGACCGCGATCCGGATCGGCAACCCCGCCTCGTGGCACAAGGCGATCGCCGCCCGCGACGAGTCGGGTGGCCTGATCGAGGCCGTCACCGACGACGAGATCCTGGCCGCCTACCGCGACCTGGCCCGGCTCGAAGGTGTCTTCTGTGAGCCCTCCTCGGCGGCCAGCCTGGCCGGCATCCGCAAGCTCGCCCTGGCCGGGCGGATCGAGCCCGAGGCGACGATCGTGTGCGTCCTGACCGGCAACGGGCTGAAGGACCCGCACACCGCCGAGCGGAACGTCGGTCCGATCCTCGAGGGCGGCTCGACGACCGCGGCCGTCGTCGCCGCGCTGGGCTGGTCATGACCCACCGCCGGATGCACTGGCTGGCCGAGCTCGACGGTCGCCGGATCGCGGTCGAGGTGCCGGCCACGAGCGCCAACCTCGGTGCCGGCTACGACTGCCTTGGGCTCGCGCTCGAGCTGACGAACCGGATCGAGGTCGAGGTCCGCGGCTGGAGCCGTGGCGGGATCGAGCTGACCGTCGACGGCGAGGGAGCCGGCGAGCTGACCGCCGACCCCAACAATCGGTTCGTGCGCGGCCTCTCGGCCGCCCTCGAGTTTGCCCGCGGCCCGTTGCCCGAGGGGATCGGCTGGCGGATCGCGATGACCAACCGAGTGCCCCTGGCACGTGGCCTCGGGTCGTCGGCGGCCGCCACCGTGGGCGGGGTGGTGGCGGCCAACGCACTGATCGGCGAGGCGCTCTCGCTCCAGGAGCAGCTCCGCCTGGCGACCGCGATCGAGGGTCACCCGGACAACGCCGCCGCGGCGCTGCTGGGCGGGTTCGTCGTCGTGGGGGCGCTCGACGGCCAGCCCGAGGCGATCCGGTTCGACGCGCCGCGCGACCTGCGTGCGGTCGTGTTCATCCCCGAGCTGCGGCTCGAGACGTCGGCGATGCGGGCCGTCCTGCCCGAGCGCGTGCCGCGCGAGGACGCCGTGGCCAACCTCGGGCGGGTCGCTCTCGGTGTGGCCGGGCTGGCGACCGGGCGCTACGACCTCCTCCGGGCGCTGACCGTCGACCGGCTCCACGAGCCCTACCGCGCCGAGGTCTACCCGCACCTGCCGTGGCTCGTCGGGGCCGCCCGCGAGGCCGGTGCGCTGGGCGCCTGCCTCTCGGGCGCAGGCTCGACGGTGATCGCGTTCAGCGATTCGGTCTCGACCCTCACCCGGATCGAGGCGGCGCTCTCGGCCGTGGCCGCCGACCGCGACTTGCCCGGTCGGGTCGAGATCGTCAGCCCGCGCAACACCGGGGCGAAGGTCGTTCCCGCCGGCTGAGCTGCCGCCCGGGGCCCGCCCGGACGAGCCGCGGACCTTGACCGCGGGGTGAAACTCAGCGCATGGGAGACCTTGGGGCCGCCCTCGGCCAGGGGTTCAGCACCTTCGTCTCGCGATCGCTCGACATCGTCGGCGGGATCATCGGCGGGATCGCCCAGACGATGAACGGGATCCTGCCCGGCAGCGCCATCCTCGCGCTGGTCGGGTTGGTCGTGGCGGTCTTCGTGTTCTGGTCGGTGCGCCGTCCCTGACCGGTGGCGGCCCGGCCTCGGCCGGCGCGCGGCCGTCCCTGACCGGCGGGCAGCCCGGCCCCGGCCGGGGGCCGTCACAGGCCCGCAGCGGGAGCCGTCCGCCGGCCGCTGGTAGAATGCCCGGCGATGTCAGCCCCCCTGATCGTCCAGAAGTTTGGCGGCTCGTCCGTGGCCAACGCCGACCGGATCCGGCGCGTCGCCCAGCGGATCGCGCGCGAGCGCGCGAACGGGTCGGACCTGTGCGTCGTCGTCTCGGCGATGGGCGACACGACCGACGAGCTGCTGGCCCTGGCCAGCGCGATCACCGACGATCCCGACCCGCGCGAGCTCGACATGCTGCTCGCGACCGGCGAGCACCAGAGCGCGACCCTCGTCTCGATGGCCCTCCACGCCCTCGGCGTCCCGGCCATCTCGCTGACCGGCGCCCAGGCCGGGATCTCGACCGACGGCCACTACGGCAAGGCCCGGATCGCGAAGGTCGATCCGAGCCGGGTCCGGGCCGAGATCGCGGCCGGCAAGGTCGTCATCGTGGCCGGCTTCCAGGGGGTCAGCCAGACCGTGCTCATGGCGCCGGACGACGCCGGCGCGAACAGCGGCACCGTGGCCCCGGCGGCCATCGTCCATGCCGCTGAGACGACGACCCTCGGCCGGGGCGGCTCGGACACGACCGCGGTCGCGCTGGCCGCCCGCCTGAACGCCGACCGCTGCCAGATCTTCACCGACGTCCGGGGCATCTATACGGCCGACCCGCGGGTCGTGCCCGATGCCCGCCAGCTCGAGGTCATCGGCTACGAGGAGATGCTCGCATCTCCTC
>JAKAHU010000180.1 GCA_021825385.1 Chloroflexota bacterium
GTCGATGGCGGCCGGTGGGCCGGCGATCAGGTCCGGGTGACGGGGCGCATCGGGTAGATGCCGATGACGATCGGGCTGACCGGGTCGAGCGAGCGCTCGACGCCGACATCGCCGGAGCGGATCAGCTCACCGAGGAGCTGGGCCTCGCGGGGCGGCAGGCCCACGAACAGCCGTCCGTTGGCGGTGTCGATCCAGGTGACATCGTCCTCGGCACCGTTGATCGCGAAGCGACGCCGCAGCTCGTGCATCGGGACATAGGCCCGGCTCTTGATGAAGCGGCGCAGCTGGGCGGCCGTGCAGCCGGTCGACGTGCGCGCCCCGGCCGGCGGCGAAACGGACGGCGCGGAGGCCGGCGATGGCGTGACCGATGGTCCCGGCCGGGCGGGCGCAGGCTCGAACGCGGACGCGAACGACTCCTCGAGAGCGACCTCGTCGGCGACCGTCACCGCGGCCGGATGGGCGATCGGATCCGGCCGCTCGGGGGTCAGACGCGCCACGACCTCGGGGCGCTGCGGGTCACGGCGGTGGGGGCGCTGGCCGTGCGGTCGGGCTCCGTGGCTCGAGCGGCGCGACATCAGCGGCCGCCCCGATGGCGGATCGGGCACTGGACGCCGGCAGCGAACCGAGGGCTCCCGGTTCGGAGCGGGGTCGAGGCGCCGGAGCGCCGAATGAAGGTCAGGGTCATCGTCCGGATTGCTCGGGGGGCGACGAATTGGACGCCCCATCCGCCGATGATAGCGCACCCCGCCGATCGGGCCGCCGGTTGGGCCGCCGTTGAGCCCGGCCCGTCACCCCGGGGGCCTACTCGCCGGTGACGACGAACAGGTCCCGGGGCGCCTGATTCAGGACGTCCGGTCCGTCGGCGGTGCAGACCACGATGTCCTCGATCCGTGCCCCGAACCGACCCTCGAGGTAGATCCCGGGCTCGACGCTGAACGCCATCCCCTCCCGGAGGGGCTCGCCGTTGCCCGCCACGAGGTACGGCTCCTCGTGGGCCTCGAGACCGATCCCGTGCCCGGTCCGGTGGATGAAATGCAGACCATGGCCGGCCGCGGCGATGATCTCGCGGGCCACGGCGTCGATCCGCTCGGCCGGCACCCCGGGCCGGACCGCGTGGGTCGCCTCGGCCTGGGCGGCCCGGAGGACCGCGAAGAGAGCGAGGTACTCGTGGTACGGCCGATGGACCGGATCGGCGCCGGTCACCCAGAGCGTCCGGGTGATGTCGCTCCCGTAGCCACCGAACGTGCCCCCGATGTCGAGCACGATCGGCTCGCCGGCCTCGATCACCCGGGCCGAGGCCTCGTGGTGGGGCGAGGCGGAGTTCGGGCCAGAGGCGACGATCGCGAACTCGGCCCGCTCGTGGCCCTCGGCCAGCAGGCGCTCGCGGACCTCGCGGCTCACCTCGGCCTCGCTCCGGCCGATCAGCCGGCCGCCCGCGATCGCGGCCACGACCCGGTCGGCGGCATGGGCCGCGGCCCGCAGGAGCGCGATCTCGTCGGCGTCCTTGACGATCCGCAGCTGGCCCAGGACCGCTGAGCCGAGCCCGAACCGGGCCTCCGGGAGCACCTCTTGGAGACGGAGCAGGAAGCTGGCCCAGAGCCGATCCGAGACGGCGACCCGGATCGGCTCGCCGGCAGCCGCGCCGGCCGGCGCGGCCCTGCCGGTCGAGGCGCGCACGAGGCGGCCGACGTGCACGACCGGATCGTCGGTCTCCTCCCAGGCCAGGAGCTCGACGAGTCCCGCGCCGGCGGCCGGGCAGGCCCGGGCGGGGGTGAGCTCGAGCCGGGGTACGACGAGGGTGACCGGGCCGTCGGCCGGGACGACGAGCATCGTCAGGCGCTCGAGAGGCATCGCCTCGTAGCCGGTCAGATAGCGCAGGTCCGCCCCGACGCCGACGAGCAGGGCCGCCAGGCCGCGCTCGGCGACGAGGTCACGCGCGGCGGACAGGCGCTCACGGTAGCGTGCGGCGGGGATCGGACGCGGCGGCGCGGCCACGGCGTTGACGGTCATCGGCTGTCCTCCTGTGATCGAGCTTCGCGATCGCGGTCAGCCATCGGTCGGGCCGCGGCCGCTCGGGCCGCCGGCCCGGAGCGGCCGAGCCAGGCACCGATCACGGCCGGGCCGTCCTCGTGGAGCTTGCGGTAGGCATACACCCGTCCGGCGCCCGCGGCCAGGGCCAGCCGTCGGAGCTCGTGGTCGTCGTGCTGGGCGAGGCAGAGGACCGGCCGCCCGGCCGAAGCGGCGCGCCCAACCGCGGCCAGGCCGTCGTAGGCCCGCGCGGTCAGGTCGACGATCACCCGGTCGGAGGTTGGCAGCGCGGCCTCGAAGGCGGCCGCCGTGGCGACCGGGACGACCTCGGCACCTGCTCCCCGGACGAGCGCCGCCAGGCGCGTCGCCCAGATCAGGTCGTCGGCGAGGACGACGACCCGCCCACCAGCGCCGTCCGACACGCCCTCAGCCGATCACCTGGAGGATGTGGCGGAAGACGTCGCGGGCCGCGACGACCCCGATCGGACGATCGCCGTCGACGATCGGGACGTGCCGGAAGCCGCCCACGGCCATCTTGTTGATCGCGATCGCGAGGGTGTCGTCGTGGCGGAGCACGACCGGGTCCTCGGTCATCACGTCCCGGACGTCAAACGCCTCGATCGCCCGGCCGGCGAGCTTGAGGACCGCGTCGCGCTCGGTGAAGATCCCGACCAGCCGACCACCGGACATGACGAGCAGGCAGTCGACGCCCTCGTCGCGCATCCGCCGGATCGCCTCTGAGACGGGCGCCGTCGCCTCGATCAGGGCCGGTGAGCCGACCCCCAGCGCGTCGAGGTGCTCGCCCAGGAGGCTCCCCTCGAAGTCGTCGGGCGGCTGCGGGATGTCGCTCGAGCGGAGATCGGCGCCGCAGTTGGCGCAGAAGTCCTCGCCCTCGAAGTTATCGTGCCGGCAGACCGGGCAGAGCATCCGTTGACCTCACTTCACGACCCAGGTGTCGCCACTGGCCAGGAGCGCCTCGAGGTCACCGGGTCCCCGCCGAGCGACCTCGGAGGCGATCTGGTCGACCATCAGCTGGTCGTGGGTGGGCCGCTCGATGTTGCGCAGCACCCCGACCGGCACCGGGAAGTCCGGCCACCACATCCGCGACAGCATGAACGCCAGGTACGGGTCCTCGGCCTTCTCGTCATGGACGACGAGGTCCTCCTCGGTGATCCCGTGGCCGAGCTGGACGACCTCGGGATGGAGGCCCCGGAGCCGGATCCCCTTGTCACGGTCCTTGCCAAAGATCATCGGCTGGCCGTGCTCGAGGACGAGCATCCGATCCTCACGCACCTCGCGGTCGGTGAACTCGCGGTACGCGCCGTCGTTGAAGATGTTGCAGTTCTGGAGAACCTCGACGAAGACCGATCCGTGGTGGAAGCCGGCCCGCTCGAGGGTCCCCTGGAGGTGCTCGGTGTGGGTGTCGACCGAGCGGGCGACGAACGTCGCCTCAGCCGCCAGGGCGACCGAGAGCGGGCTGACCGGATGGTCGATCGTTCCGGCCGGCGTCGACTTGGTCACCTTGCCGAACTCGGACGTCGGTGAGGCCTGGCCCTTGGTCAGGCCGTAGATCCGGTTGTTGAACATGATCAGCTTGATGTCGACGTTCTTGCGCATCGCATGGAGGACGTGGTTGCCCCCGATCGAGAGCGCGTCGCCGTCGCCGGTGATCACCCAGACCATCAGCTCGGGCCGGGCGGCCTTCAGCCCGGTGGCGAGCGTCGGCGCCCGGCCGTGGATCGTGTGGAAGCCGTACGTGTTCATGTAGTACGGCAGGCGGCCGGAGCAGCCGATGCCCGAGATGAAGACGATGTTCTCCTTCGGGACGCCGAACTCGGGCATCGTCTTCTGGGTCTGGGCGAGGATCGAGTAGTCGCCGCAGCCCGGGCACCAGCGAACCTCCTGGTCCGAGGCGAAGTCCTTGCGCGTCAGCTTGATCACGGCCGCGTTCTCGGGGCTGAGCGGGGCCGGGGTGGTCGTGTTCGTCATTGCCTCGTCCTCACCGGCCGGCCAGGATCTGCTCGGCTCGCTCGTGGATCTCGGAGATCCGGAACGGCTTGCCCCGAACGCGGTGGTACCCCTCGGCGTCGATCAGGTAACGCGCCCGGATCAGCATCAGGAGCTGGCCAAGGTTCAGTTCGGGGATCAGGACCCGGCGATAGCGGCGCAGAACCTCGCCGGTGTTGGCCGGGAAGGGATTGAGGTAGCGCAGCTGGGCGTGGGCGACGCTCTGGCCCTCGGCCAGCAACCGCTCGACCGCGCTCCGCAGGGCACCATAGGTCGAACCCCAGCCGAGGATGAGCAACTCACCCTCGTCGCGACCGTACGTCTCGAGGTCGGGGATGTCGTTCGCCACCCGGGCCACCTTTTCCGCCCGCAGGAGCGTCATCCGGTGGTGGTTCTCCGGGTCGTAGCTGACGTTGCCGGTGACGTCGGCCTTCTCCAGGCCGCCGATCCGGTGCTCGAGGCCGGGCGTGCCGGGCACGGCCCACGGCCGGGCGAGCGTCTCGGGGTCACGGGCGTACGGATGGAACGTGGCCGGATCGGTCGCGTTCGGGACGGTGATCGAGGGCAGGCTGTCGAGGTCGGGGATCCGCCACGGCTCGGCCCCGGTGGCCAGGAACGCGTCCGAGAGGTAGATCACCGGGGTCATGTGGCGGAGGGCGATCCGAGCAGCCTCGAAGGCCAGGTCGAAGCATTCGGCCGGGGTCGCGGGTGCCACGACCGGCAGCGGAGACTCGCCGTTGCGCCCGAAGAGCGCCTGGAGGAGGTCGCCCTGCTCGGTCTTCGTGGGCATGCCCGTGCTCGGTCCGGCGCGCTGGACATCGACGATCACGACCGGCAGCTCGGTCATCACGGCCAGGTTGATCGCCTCGCTCTTCAGGGCCAGCCCGGGCCCGGACGTGCCGGTCAGGCCGAGCAGGCCGCCGTAGGCAGCGCCGATCGCGGCACCCATGGCCGCGATCTCGTCCTCGGCCTGGAACGACTTCACCCCGAAGTTCTTGTAGCCCGAGAGCTGGTGGAGGATGTCGCTGGCCGGGGTGATCGGGTAGCTGGCGTAGAAGAGCGGCCGCTCGGCCTTCTTCGAGGCGACCAGGAAGCCGAGCGCGGTCGCCTCGTTGCCGGTGATGTTCCGGTACAGACCCGGCGGGAGGTGGGCCGGCGCGACACGGTAGTGGGTGTGGAAGATCTCGGTCGTCTCGCCGAAGGCATAGCCGGCCTTGAGCGCCCGCTTGTTCGCCTCGGCGATCACCGGGCGTTTGGCGAACTTCTCGTCGATCCAGCGCAGGGTCGGCTCCATGCTCCGCTCGTAGAGCCAGAACATCAGGCCGAGGGCGAAGAAGTTCTTGGTCAGGTCGATCTGCTTGTTGGTCATCTCGAGACCCTCGAGCGCCCGGGCGTTGAGGGTGGTGATCGGGATCTCGAAGACCGTGTACGCCTTGAGCGAACCGTCGGTCAGCGGGTTCGTCTCATAACCGACCTTGGCCAGGTTCGAGGGGGTGAAGGCGTCGCTGTTCACGATCAGCGCCCCGCCCGCGGGCAGGTCGCCGATGTTCGCCTTGAGCGCGGCCGGGTTCATCGCCACGAGGACGTCGGGCTGGTCACCCGGGGTGTGGATGTCGCTGCTGGAGAAGCTGATCTGGAAACCGCTGACCCCGGGCAGCGAACCTGCCGGAGCGCGGATCTCGGCGGGATAGTCGGGGAACGTGCTGATGTCGTTCCCGAACACGGCCGCCGTCCGGGTGAACTGCATCCCGGTCAGCTGCATGCCGTCGCCGGAATCGCCGGCAAAACGGATCGTGACCCGCTCGAGCTCCTGGACGGGCAGCTCGTGGGGCCTGGTCGAGGTGGTGGTCACGCGCCCTCAGGCTCCTTCATGCGTTGGTGTGGCCGAGGAGGAAGGTTGAGGAGCTCCTCGGGGAACGCTTCGGCGAGATAGCGCAGGATGTCCTGCTGGCGAACGATGCCGACGACGACCCCTTCGTCGTCGATCAGGGGCACATTCCGGTAGCGGCCGCTCTCCATCAGCGCGATCGCGTCGCGGACGGTGCTCTCGAGGCTGAGATGACGCGGGTTCGTGGTCATCATCGTCTCGACCGGTTGCGAGAGGTCGACGCCGGTGCCAATCAGCCGGCCGAAGATGTCGCGCTCGGTGAGGACCCCGAGCAGCCGCCGATCCGCATCGACGACGAGGACCGAGTCCCCGACCCCGCTGCGCTGGATTGCCCGAAGGCACTCGATCAGCGGCGTCCCGGGCGGGACGGTCACCGGGTCGCGACGGGTGAGGACGCGGATCTTCCGTTCGGCCAGCGCCGGGACGCGTTGCGCGACGGCGCTCTCGTTCAGTTCGCTCACGGTGAGAGTGTAGCCCGTTCCGGCCGGCGAGGTCCCGGCAGGGAGACCGCGCGGCGTGGCCCCGACGGGCGGGCGTCCCGTCCTGCTAGGCTCGCGGGCGATGGACCGCCGCCTCGTCGGGATCGCCCTGATCGTCGCCTCCGCCGCCGGATTCGGCTCGGGCGCGCTCTTCGCCAAGGGCGTCTATGCCTCCGGCGTCGACTGGATCGTGCTCATGGCCTGGCGGTTCCTGATCGGGTCGACCGCCACCTGGGGCTGGGTCCTCGTCGCGCGGGGCCGGCGGGCCGCCGTGCGCCGGCTCGGCCGACGCGAGGTCCTGCTCGGGCTCGGCCTGGGCGTGCTCTACGTCGGCAACTCGGGGACGTACTACGCCGGCCTCGAGACCGTGCCGGCCTCACTCGCCTCGCTGCTCGTTTTCGTCTACCCCGCAATCGTGGCCGTCCTTTCGCTCCGGTTCGGGCGTCGACTCGAGGGACGCCGGGCGTGGAGCGCGCTCGGGCTCGCCCTGATCGGCTCGCTGCTGACGATCGGTGGCATCCGGGCCGACGAGTTTCCGCCCCTCGGACCGCTGGTTCTGGTCGCCCTGTCGCCCTTCATCTATGCCGTCTGGATCGTGCTCCAGGCCTGGCTGACCGGCGAGCGGTCGGGCGGGGTCGGTCAGGATCAGGCCGACGGAGCGGACGCCTCGCCGGTCGCGGCGCTCGTGAACACCGGCGCAGCGCTGACCTACTGGGCGATCGCCGTGGCCCTGGCCCGGCCGGTGCTACCGGACCGGATCCCGGTCGAGGCCTGGCCGGGGATCATCGGGGTCGGATTCCTGAGCACGTTCGTGGCGATTGTCGGGTTCGTCGCCGGAGCGCGCCGAATCGGAGCCGCTCAGGCGTCGTTGATCAGCACGATCGAGCCGGTCTGGACGGTGACCCTGGCGGCCCTCCTGCTCGGTGAATCGC
>JAKAHU010000181.1 GCA_021825385.1 Chloroflexota bacterium
GCCCGCAGCTTGCGGTCGATCGCGGCGATCCCTTCCGCCCAGGGGTCGCCGGCGAGCGCCGCGGGGCGCGTCTCGATCGCCCGGTCGAAGTCGTCGGCCAGGGCGAGCACCTTGCGGATCAGGTCCTCCCCGGCCAGGCCGAGCTCGCGCTCCCGCTCCTCGGCCACTCGTCGCTTGTAGTTCTGGAACTCGGCGCGCTCGCGCTGGAGCCCGGCGAGGTACTCGTCGGCCTGCCGGCGGGCGGCCTCCAGCTCGCCCTTCAGGCGCTCGATCTCGGCCAGCAGGGTCGTCGGTCGAACGTCGATCTCCTCGGCTCGCTCTTCGGCGCGGGTGCGGTGGCTCTGGCGGTGGGTCATCTGCTCGGTCTCGCTCATGGCTGGCTGGTGCGGCCGTTGCCGCGTGGGTTGGTCTTGGTTCGTCCTGGCTAGGCGTACAGGTGGTCGACGAGCTCGTTCATCAGTCCCGACACGAACCGGACGGTGCCGATCGCGTGTGGGTAGGACATCCGGGTCGGGCCGAGGACGCCAACGATCCCGACCGCGCGCCCGGGCCGCCCGTAGGGGGCCAGGACGAGTGAGCACTCGCGCATCTCGGGTGGGGTGTTCTCGCGGCCGATGAAGACCTGGATCCGACCCGCGCCGGCGACCCGGTTGAGCAGGTCGCCCAGGTAGACGCGGTTCTCGAGGGCCGCGAACACCCGCCGGAGCTTCTCGCTCTCGGCAAACTCGGGCGCCTCCATGACGTTCAGCAGCCCGTCGCTGAACAGCTCCTCGATCTTCGTGGCATCGAACTCGCGCATCGTGGCCGCGATCCGTTCGCCGACCCGGCGGGCGAGCACGGCGTCGGGCTCGGACCCGGCGAACCGATCCAGGCGCGCCTCGATCTCGGCCGCCGTCGCGCCCTCGAGCCGGGCGTTCAGGCGCTGGGCGACGAGCGCCAGCAGGTCACCCTCGACCGGCCCGGGCAGGGCCAGCAGCGACTGCTTGAGGGTCCCCTCGCGCAGGACCAGGATGATGCTCAGCAGACGATCCTGGATCGCGACGAGGTCGATCCGGCGAACGCGGGCCGCCTGCGGCTTGGCCGGCGTCGCCAGGCCGGCCTCGCGGGTCACCGAGGCGAGGGTCGTGGCGGCCAGGCGAAACCAGTGCTCGCTCGCGTACTCGACCTGGCCGAACTGGTGACGGATCATCAACTGTTCGACCGGCGGCAGTGGGGTCGCCTCCATGATCGACTCGACGTAGTAGCGGTAGCCGGCATCGGTCGGCACGCGCCCGGCCGAGGTGTGGGGCTGGGTGAGGAAGCCGGCCGCCTCGAGCTCGGCGAAGATGTTGCGCACGGTGGCGCTCGACACCGTCAGCCCGTAGCGCTCGACGAGCGCCTGCGAGCCGACCGGGATCGCGGTCTGGACGTATTCCTCGATGACGGCCCGCAGGATCGCCTGTGCTCGCGCATCCAGGGGGCCGGTCGTGCGCCGGATCCGTCGCGCCATCGTCGTTCTCCTTCCGTTAGCACTCTCACTGTGCGAGTGCTAACGATGCTGTGGGCATCGTAGCAGCCGGCCGTTGCGAGTGTCAACGGCTCCCCGGGCTCCGGCGAACGACCTTCGACCCGGGCGAACGTTCTCCGACCCGTGCCCGCGACGTGCCGCCGCAGGGACGTGCGCTCGCGACCTGCCCTCGCGAGCCCGGCTAGAGGAGGCGGCTGAACAGCTCGTTGGAGAGCAACCGGCCGCGGGTCGTCAGGCGGATCCGGGCCGTGACCGCGACCTCGTCGCTCGGCGTGACCGGCTCGACGAGCCCTCCGGCCAGCGCCCAGTCGAGGGTGGCCGAACCCGACCGCGCACCGAGGAGCGCCTCGCGCCCGACGCCTCGGTCGGTCCGCAGCCCGAGGATCAGCTCCTCGGCCGCGGCCGTGGCCGGATCGAGCCGCTCCTGCCCACCGGGCGGCAGGGCCGGCGTGCCGCCGGGGGCGGGCAGCAACGCCCCCAGGTAGTCCTCGAGCCGGGCCGCATTCCAGCGCCGGACGACCCCGTCGAAGGCATGGGCGCCCGGTCCGACCGCCTCGTACGGCCGGCGCTCCCAGTAGGCCAGGTTGTGGCGCGACTCGTGGCCGGGCCGGGCCCAGTTCGAGATCTCGTAGCCGTGCCAGCCGTCCTCGGCCAGGAGGCTGGCGGCGTAGTGGTACTGGGCCGCCGCCCGGTCCTCGTCCTGCCCGGGCCGGGCCCGCTCGCGCCAGGCGCGCGCCCCGCTCGTGACCGGGAGGTGGTCACCGGTCGGTCCGGTCAGGCCCTCGGCATCGGGATCGTCGAGGGTGAGGGCGTAGAGCGAGAGATGGTCGGGCCGGAGCGCCAGGGCCGCCTCGAGCGTCTCGATCCAGTCCGCCAGCGACTGGCCGGGCAGGTCGTAGAGCAGGTCGAGGTTGATCGATCCGATCCCGGCCGCCCGCGCCGCCGCGACCGCGGTGGCGACATCGACCGGCCGATGGCGCCGTCCGAGCGCCCGCAGCTCGGCCGAACGGAGGCTCTGGGCGCCGAACGAGAGCCGGGTCACGCCGGCCTCCCGGAGCGCCCGGGGGTCACCGCGCTCGTCGGTCCCGGGGTTCGCTTCGAGCGTCACCTCGGCGCCCGGTGCGAGCCCGAAGCGCTCGTCGACCAGGTCCAGCAGATCGCCGATCGTCCCGGCCGCCAGAAGCGAGGGCGTCCCCCCGCCGAAGTAGACGCTCTCGAGCGGTGGGCGCCCCGGGCCGGGCGGCCCGAATCGAGCATCGAGCGCGTCGGCGCGCAGTCCGAGCTCCACGATCAGGGCCTCGACGAAGGTCGCGATCCGGCTGGCCGGTCCCCGGGCCGCCGAGCCGGCGACGACGACGAAATCGCAGTACGGGCAGACCGACAGGCAGAACGGAACGTGGACGTAGAGCGCGACCGGCGGCCGGGCCCCGGGCGCCGCGCTCACCCGACGGCCTCGCCGGTCTCCGCGGCGGCCGGCTCGAGGACGACCGCCAGCGCCATCCGGGTCACCGCGTGGCCGATCAGGGCCGCCCCGATCCCGCCTGTCTCGACCGTCAGCCAGCCGCCGGCCAGCCCGAACCCGAGGGCACACACGAGCAGGTAGAGGTCTCGACCCGGGGCCCCGGTCCGGGTCGCGAGGGCGTAGACGAGGGCCTGGATGACGATCGCCACGCCGGCGTCGAGCCCGCTCGCGAGGAGCAGGCCGAGGATGAGGCCGCGGAACGCCGCCTCGTCGACGAGGGCGGTCGCGAGCCCGTTCAGGGCCGGTCCCAGCACGGACGCCGGTCTGCGCGCCGGCAGCTGGCCGAGGCGAAGGCGGGCGAGCGCGATCGCCTGACCGGCCCCGACCAGGGCGTAGGCGACCCCGGCCAGGAGCGCGGCGCCACGGTCCCCGAAGCGCAGGCCGAGCTGCCAGGCCGGTCCCGGGTAGATGACCGCCACGACGCCGATCAGCGCCAGAGCGAGGGCGAACCAGGCCAGCCGCCAGCCGAGGACCGTCCGGCGCTCACCGGTCACGGCTCCCGCGTACTCGGCCACGCCGAAGCGCTCGGCGTCGAGGCGGAGCATGACCAGCAGGAGGGCGAACGCGACCGCGACGAGGCTGCGCAGCTCCTGCTCCATGGACGCCGGTCACTCCCCCATCGAGAGCATGGCCAGGAAGGCCTCCTGGGGGATCTCCACCGATCCGACCCGCTTCATCCGCTGCTTGCCCTCCTTCTGCTTCTCGAGGAGCTTGCGCTTGCGCGTGATATCGCCACCGTAGCACTTGGCGAGCACGTTCTTGCGCATCGCGCGAACGGTTTCGCGGGCGACGACGTTCGAGCCGATCGCGGCCTGGACCGGGACCTCGAACAGCTGGCGCGGGATCAGCTCCTTGAGCCGGGCCACGAGGGCCCGTCCGGTCGACGCGGCGCGGTCACGGTGGACGATCAGCGAGAGCGCGTCGACCGGCTCGCCGGCGACGAGGATGTCGAGCTTGACCAGGTTCGCCGGCCGGTAGCCGGCCTCCTCGTAGTCCATCGAGGCGTAGCCCTGCGAGCGGCTCTTGAGCTGATCGTAGTAGTCGACGATCAGCTCGGCGAGGGGCATCTCGAACCGGAGCAGGACCCGCTGGGGATCGAGGTACTCCATGTCCAGGAACGTCCCGCGCCGGTTGGTCGAGAGCTCCATCAGCGCCCCGATGTACTGGCTCGGGGTGACGACGCTGACCCGGACCCAGGGCTCCTGGATCTCCTCGATCTCGTTCACGGGGGGGAAGCGGGCGGGGTTGTCGACCTCGACCACGCCACGGCCGTGGGTGAGCACGACGTGATACGAGACCGACGGGGCCGACAGGATCAGCTCGAGCCCGAACTCGCGCTCGAGGCGCTCCTGGACGATCTCCATGTGGAGCAGGCCCAGGAACCCACAGCGGAACCCGAACCCAAGGGCGATCGAGCTTTCGGGTTGGTAGGTGAAACTGGCGTCGTTCAGGTGGAGCTTCTCGAGCGCATCGCGCAGGAGCGGGTAGTCCTCGCCGCTGAGCGGGTAGATCCCGGCGAAGACGAGGCTCTTGGCCGGCTGGTAGCCGGGCAGTGGCGAGGCGGCCGGGGCCTTCGCGTTCGTCAGCGTGTCGCCCACCTGAGCGTCACGAACGCTCTTCAGGCCGGTCGCCACGTAGCCCACCTCGCCGGCCACGAGCTCCCTGACCGGCACGAGCTGGGGCCGAAAGACGCCGAGCTCGAGCAGCTCGGACTCGACCCCGGAGGCCATCAGGCGGATCGTGTCGTGGGCGTGCAGCCGGCCCTGGGCCAGCCGGACGTAGACCACGACACCCTTGTACGGGTCATAGTGCGAGTCGAAGATCAGGCCCTGGAGGGGAGCGTCGGGGTCGCCCTTGGGGGGCGGGATGCGGGTGATGATCGCCTCGAGGATCTCGGGCACGCCGGTCCCCTCCTTGGCCGAGGCGAGGATCACCTCCTGGCGGGGAATCGCCAGGACGTTCTCGAGCTCCTCCATGACCAGCTCGGGCTGGGCCGAAGGAAGGTCGATCTTGTTGATCACCGGGATGATCGTCAGGCCCTCGCGCAGGGCCAGGTGGACGTTGGCCAGGGTTTGAGCCTCGATCCCCTGGGCGGCGTCGACGACCAGGATCGCGCCCTCGCATGCCTGGAGCGAGCGGCTCACCTCGTAGCTGAAGTCCACGTGGCCGGGCGTGTCGATCAGGTTCAGCCCGTACGTCAGCCCGTCCCGAGCGGTGTACTCGAGCCGGACGGCCCGGGCCTTGATCGTGATCCCCTTCTCGCGCTCGAGGTCCATCGAGTCGAGGACTTGGCTCGTCATCTGGCGCGCCTCGATCGTGTGGGTCAGCTCGAGCAGGCGGTCGGCCAGGGTCGACTTGCCGTGGTCGATGTGGGCAATGATCGAGAAGTTCCGCAGCCGTGCCTGCGGGATCGCCGTCTGCCGGGGGCTCATCCGCGCAGCGCGGTCAGGGCCGCGACCCCGAGCGCGATCGCCACGACCCCGCTCCGCTGACGGACCGAGAGACGCTCGCGGTAGAGGAGGAAGGCGGCGATCGCCGAGATCGCCGCGAACTGGCTGGCCAGGACGGCGGCGATGGCGATGCTCTGGCGGGCGCCGAGAGCGAACGAGGCGGTGCCCACGACCTCGACCAGCCCGATCAGGGCGACGAACGGGAGCGCCTCGCGGCGGAGCCGGAGGTGGCCGGTCAGGGCCATCGGGAGGAACACCGCGACGGTGCCGACGACGCGCGGCGGGAGGACCGCGATTGCGATCGGGAGGGCCATCCCGACCTGGCCGCTGCCGTAGAGACCGAGCCCGAAGGCGACCGCCGAGGCGGCCCCGAAGAGGGCGGCCCGGCGGGCGGCGGCCGGGTCGACGGCGCGACGTGACGGCTGCTCGTCGGGCGCGTGCGGCGCGGCCAGGGCGACCGTGGCCACCCCGAAGGCGATCACGACGAGCATCGCCCCGACGCCGAGAGTGAGCTGCTCGCCGCCGAGAATCGCGATCGCCGCGGCGACCGCTCCCTCGGTTGAGGCGAGGGCCGAGACGACCCCGATCTTGCCGATCCTGAGGCCGCGGTAGACGAGGAGCAGGCCGGTCACGTTGCCGAAGCCGGACAGGGCAAGCCAGAGCAGGACCTGGCCGGTGATCGGCGGCAGCGGTCCGGCCAGGAGCGCGCCGGGCAGGGCGATGAACAGCCCGATCAGCATCGCCCAGGCGACGGTCGAGGAGGCGCCGATCAGCCGGCTGGCGCGGGCCGAGGCCAGGGTCGCGGCCGACCAGAGGAAGGCGGCCCCGAGGCCGCCGAGGATGGCAATCACGTCCCTACTGTGCCGTATCGCGGGCCGTCGTGCCGGGCGGGGGTGACAGGCCGACGGCCGGGGCCCCGCGCGCCTGCGAGTCGAGCCCCGGTTCTGATACCATCAGGCGTCCGTGTCGAGGCGAAGCCACGCGTCGCCCGCCACGTGGTTGCCGCCACCACCGTATCCGCACCTGAGGTTCGTCAACGTTGGCTACCAAGCCCAGAGGCTGGACCGGCGCCCGGACGCCGTCGGCCATGAAGCGAGTCCGCACCGCCGAGCGCCGGGCGGAGATCAACAAGCCGCGCCGGAGCGCGGCCAAGACGTTCGTCGCCAAGGCCGTCAAGGTCGCGACCGGACAGCTCGAAGGTGATCCCCAGGACGCGCTCGCCCGCGCCCTGAGCGCGCTCGACCGGGCCGCCAAGACCGGCGCGATCCACCCCAACGCCGCCGCCCGCCGCAAGTCACGGCTGGCGCGCAAAGTGAACGCCGCGCTCGTCGGCGAGGCCGTGCAGACGACAGCCCGGGTGACGAAGACAACCGGCAAGGCCGCCGCGGTGAAGGCGGCCAAGGCCCGCGTCGCCGCCTCGAAGGCGATCAAGGCCAAGGGCGCCCAGACCGCGGCCGGCAAGGCCCGGGCGGCGCTGTCGAAGACGGCCCGCACCGAGGCGGCCGGGGCGACGAGCGCGCCGGCACCGGCCGCCGCTGCAACGGCGCCGAAGACGACCACCCGTCGGACGGCCGGCGCGACGAAGGCGGCGCCGAAGGCCGCCGCCGGCAATACGACCGGGGCGACGAAGGCCGCCCCGAAGGCGGCCCCGAAGGCGACGAAGAGCGCGGCCGCCGGGGCAACGAAGGCCGCCCCCAGGGCGACCGCCAGGACGGCCAAGCCGAAGGCCCCCGACAAGGCCTGATCCCGGGCCACGTTCAGCGGCGTCACCGGGTTCCGGGGCGCCCTGGCAGCCGAGTGCCCTGGCTGA
>JAKAHU010000182.1 GCA_021825385.1 Chloroflexota bacterium
GGCCTGGGCGGTGGCGGAAACCGCGTCCTCCGCCCCGTCCCCGATCAGCTGCTGGTGCAGGGCCAGCTCACAGTCGGTCCGTCCGATCGCAATCACCTTGTCCCCCTCCTGGAGCACCGTGTCCGGTCGGACCGCCGTCGCCACGCCGTTGCGGATCACCGCGAAGAGCGCGCAGCCCTCGGGGATCTGGAGGTCGCGGGTGGTCCGACCGACGGCCGGAGAGCCGGCCTGGAGGTGGGCCTCGATCAGCTCCAGCTCGCCCCCGCCGAGGGCGGCCAGGTGGAGCAGCTCGTGGACCGGGATGTCCTGCTCGATCGCCCCGAGGATCATCCGGGTCGGCGAGATCAGCTCGTCGACCCCGAGGTGCTTGAAGAGATGCTCGTTCTTGGGGTTGTTCACCCGGGCGATCGTGCGCGGCACGTCGAAGTGGTGTTTGGCCATCTGGCAGATGACCAGGTTGTCCTCGTCGTCGCCGGTCACGGCGGCCACGATGTCGGCCCGGTTCGCCCCGGCCTCGGCGAGGTACTTGCCTTCGCAGCCGTCCTGGGGGATGACGATCGAGCCGATCTCGTCGGCGATCTGGTCCGCCCGGGCGCGGTCCTTCTCGAGCAGGACCACCTCGTGCCCCGATTCGATCAGCTCCTTGGCCAGGTAGTAGCCGACCTTGCCCCCGCCCACGACGATCACGAACATCGCTACGCCTCCCGCGGCGCGGCGACGCCGCCGCCCGCTCCACCGGCCGCCCCGGCCGCCGCCGGCGCCGGTTCGTGGTGGTCGGCGCCGCCCGGGTGGTGCCCGCTGGGGGCCAGGATCGGCGGCGTCCCGCTCGTCGGCAGGCCGAGGTAGGCCAGGATCGCGTCGGCCATCAGGAGCGTCCGGCACAGTGTCGGGATGCCCATGGCGGCATACGCCTCGGCCCGGACCGGGTCGTTGATCTTGGCGATCACCTGGCGCACGCCGAGCGCCTCGAGGGCGAGCTGGGCGGCCATGATGTTGCGGTTGTCGCCCTCGGTGACGGCGATGAACAGGTCCGCCCCCTCGGCCCCGGCCCGGCGCAGGACGTCCTCGTCGGTGCCGTTGCCCCGGACCGCGTCGCCCCGGAACGTCTCCGGCAAGCGGTCGAAGGCGCGTGTCTGCAGGTCGATGATGATCACCCGGTGACCGGCCTTGTCGAACGTTTCGGCGAGGACTGCACCGACTCGTCCGCAGCCGATGATGACCACGTTCATTGTTTCTCCTCGGGCATCGGTTCCCGGATCACCCACACCGCGCACGGCGCGTTCTTGAACACGTACGGGACCGTGCGTCCCATCGCGAAGTCACCGCCGAACCGCTTGCGGTAGGGGAGCGACAGGATGAGCAGGTCCGCCCCCCGCTCGGTCGCCTCGTCGACCAGAGCCGCCCCGACGTCACGCGCCTGGAGCAGGACCGGCTCGACGGTGTAGTGCATCTCCTCGGCCAGCTGATCCGCCAGGTCGAGCACCCGCTGCGCCTCCTCCGAGCTGCTCGCGACGTCGGCGTCGAGGGGCAGTGTCCAGTCGATCTCGACGACGTGGACGACGGTCAGCTCGGCCTTGTGCGGCCGGGCCAGCTCGCAGGCCAGGCGGACGATCGTCCGATCACCCGCCCCGCCGCTGACCGCCAGGACAGCACGCCGAAAGAGTGGTGGAAGCGTTTCGGGCACGTGGTCATCGCTCCGCGCACTGGCCGGGCCGGATGGGCTGAACGCGGTGTCCACCGGCCGATGCGGCGGTCACGATACCACCACCGTCGGCCTCAGGCCTGGTCGGTCGGGTCCGCGGCCAGAGCCTGTTCGAACACCTCCGGCTCCTCGCGCCGGTAGGGCACGTTGACCACGACCGTGTGCGGCCGCCCGAGCAGGACCGATCGCAGCCGCCGGACGGCCTGGTTGTAGAGGATCCGCTCCCACCAGTTGCGGGCCACGTACTCGGGCAGGACGACGAACGTGATCGGAGCCTCCTTGTCCGGCGGCCAGGCCCGGTCGAGGACCTCGAGGTAGGCCAGGAACGGTCCGGCCAGGGCTCGGTACGGCGATTCGACGATCACCAGCGGGACGCCCGGCACCTGCTGCTCCCAGCGGCGGCGCAGCTCCTCGGCCTCCTCCGGATCGTCCGAGATGAAGACCGCGCGGACGTCGTCGCTGATCGAGCGCCCGACGTTGATCGCCTGGACGACCGCCCGGTTCAGGGTCTGGATCGGGATGACGACTCGTTCCTCGCGGTGGGGCAGGGGCACGACGAGGTCGGGCCGGATCGCGAGCTGGCGGGCGGTCGCCGCGTACTGGCGGTAGATGAACAGGAACATTCCGACCTGGATCGGGATGAGGACGACGACCAGCCAGGCGCCATCGGCGAACTTGACCGAGGCGACGACGACGAGGACGACCAAGGTCATCACCCCGCCCAGCCCGTTCACGGCGCTCCGCCAGCGCCAGCCGGACTCCCGGACCCGGAACCAGTGGCGAACCATTCCCGCCTGGGAGAGGGTGAAGGTGACGAAGACGCCGACCGAGTAGAGCGGGATCAGGGCGTGCGTGTCGCCGTCGAACAGATACAGGAGTGCGAACGCGATCCCCGCCAGCAGCACGATCCCCCACGAGTAGGCGAGCCGGTCGCCCCGGAAGCTGAACTGGCGGGGCATGTAGCCGTCCACGGCCAGGATCGCGGCCAGACGCGGGAAGGCATTGAAGCTCGTGTTGGCGGCCAGGAACAGGATGAGCGCGGTCGCGGCCTGGAAGGCGACGAAGAGGGGCGTGCCCAGCCCGAAGGCGGCCCCGGCGACGAGGGCGATCACCGTCGGGCCGCCGCTGCCATCAACCGAGGGCACGATCTGGTAGGCCCGGGCGACGATCGTGATCCCGACGAAGAGGACGCCGAGCAGGACCGCCATCGCGGTCATCGTGTTCGCCGCATTCTTCGACTCGGGCGGCTTGAAGGCCGGGACCCCGTTGGCGATCGCCTCGACCCCGGTCAGGGCGACCGAGCCGCCGGCGAACGCCCGGAGGAGGAGGAAGACGGTGAGCGCCTCGCCACCGGGCACGAGCGCCTGCGGCTGGGGCGGCAGCGGGACCGCGGTGCCCTGGATGATCCGGACGATCCCGGTCCCGACGATGAGCAGGGCCAGGCCGACGAACAGATAGGTCGGGACGGCGAAGATGTTGCCCGACTCGCGCAGGCCGCGCAGGTTGCCGATCGTGATCAGGGCGATCGAGACGAACGCGATCTCGATCCGGTAGTTGAACGCCTCCGGGACGACCGACTGGATCTGCTGGATCGCCGAGGCCGTCGACACGGCCACGGTCATCACGTAGTCGATCAGGAGCGCCGCGGCGGCGATCAGCCCGAACACCGGGGCGAGGTTCTCGCGGGCCACGACATACGCCCCGCCGCCCGAGGGATAGGCGCGGCAGACCTGGCGGTACGAGAACGAGACCACGGCCAGGAGGACGGCGATCGCCAGCGCGACCTCGACCGAGAGCGCGAGCGCGCTCACCCCGGCCACGATCAGGATGCGCAGGATCTCCTCGGTCGCGTAGGCGGACGAGCTGATCGCGTCCGAGCTGAAGATCGCCAGCGCCTTCTTCTTGGGCAGTCGCTCGCCGATCTCCTCCTCGCTCATCAGCGGCCGACCGATCAGAACCGCCTTGGCTTTCGCCACCAGGCGACCGGTCGGGGTCAGGGGCCGGCTGGCGGCCTTCTTGGCCACCAGCTGACCGGGGCCGGTGTAGCGGAAGTATGGAGCGTGGGGTCGCGCCACCCGGACCCGCCGGTCGGCGATCTTGCGGCCCGGAAGCGGCCGCCGGCCTCCGATCATCGTGCTCCGATCATCCTGCTTGCCTCAGTCGTTCAGTGTTCGCGACGATACGGCACGTCGGCGATCACCGTGTGCTCGCGGCCGAGGAGGGCCCGCTTCAGGCGCCGGGCGGCCTGGTTGTAGAGGACGCGGTCCCACCAGTGACGGGCCACGTACTCGGGCAGGACGACGATCGTGATCGGCGCCTCGCGGTCCGGCGGCCAGGCCCGGTCGAGGACATCGAGGTAGGCCACGACCGGGCCCACGAGGGCCCGGTAGGGCGAGGTGACGATCACCAGCGGCACGCCCGGGATCTGGCGCTCCCAGGTGGCCCGCAACCGCTCGCCCTCCTCGGGGTCCTCGGTCACGAACACGGCCCGCACATCGTGGGCGATCGAGCGACCGAAGTTCACCGCCTGGACGACCGCCCGGTTGATCCCGTTGACCGGGATGACCACCCGCTGTTCGCGATGGGGCGGCGCGACGACGGCCTCGGGCCGGACCTCGAGCTCCCGGGCCTGGGCCTCGTAGGCGCGCCGGATCAGGACCATGAGCACCGTCAGGAGGGGCACCACGATCAGGACGATCCACGCTCCCCGTTCGAACTTGGCGGCCGTGATCACGATCGAGACGACGCCGGTGATCGCCGCCCCGAGGAGGTTGACCGCCAGGCGGGGCCGCCAGCCCGG
Organism: Chloroflexota bacterium; assembly: GCA_021825385.1. Taxonomy (GTDB): domain Bacteria; phylum Chloroflexota; class Limnocylindria; order Limnocylindrales; family CSP1-4; genus JAKAHU01. The sequence goes on from JAKAHU010000182.1 coordinate 4,503, forward strand.
CAGCCGCTCGCGCAGCCAATGGATCACCATCCCCGCCTGGGAGAGGGTGAACGAGGCGAAGATGCCGACCGAGTAGAGCGGGATGAGCGCGGTCACCGAGGCGTTGAACACGACGACGAAGGAGATCGCCGCCAGGGCGAGCAGGATGATTCCCCACGAGTAGGCGAGCCGGTCGCCCCGGAAGCTGAACTGGCGGGGCAGGTAGCCGTCGATCGCCAGGATCTGGGCCAGCCGGGGCGCGCCATTGTAGCCGGTGTTCGCGGCCAGGAGCAGGATCAGCGCCGTCGCCACCTGGAATCCGATGTAGATCGGCCCGTTGCCGTAGACCGCCCGCGAGACCTGCGAGAGGAGCGTCTCGCCTCCCTCCGGGTGCGGGACGAGTCCGTAGGCCGCGGCGAGGACCGAGATGCCCACGAAGATCGTGCCGAGCAGGATGGCCATGATCGTGAGCGTGTTCGCCGCGTTGTGCGCCTCGGGCGGCTTGAAGGCCGGCACGCCGTTCGTGATCGCCTCGGTGCCGGTCAGGGCGACCGATCCAAAGGCAAACGCGCGGATCAGCAGGACCGGCCCGAGGGCCTCGAATCCGCCCGGCGGCGGCGTGATCGCCGGCTCCGGGAATGACGCCGCCGGGTCGCCGGTGGCGATCCGGGCCAGCCCGAGCCCGATCATCGCCAGCGCGCCGCCGACGAACAGGTAGGTCGGCAGGGCGAAGATGTTGCCCGACTCGCGCAGGCCGCGCAGGTTGGCGGTCGTGAGCAGGACGATCGCTCCGACCGCCAGCTCGACCCGGAGCGGGAGCAGCTCGGGAACGAACGAGGTGATCGCCGCCACCCCGGCGGCGATCGAGACCGCGACCGTCATCACATAGTCGAACAGGAGCGCGGCGGCGGCGAGGAGGGCCGAGCCGATGTTGATGTTCGCCTTGGCCACCGCGTAGGCGCCTCCGCCCGAGGGGTAGGCGTGACAGACCTGCCGGTACGAGGTGGAGACGATCAGCAGCAGGAGCGCGATCGCGATCGCGATCGGGATCGAGAACGCCACCGCCGCCGCACCGCCGGCGACCAGGATGATCAGGATCTCCTCCGAGGCGTAGGTGGAGGAGCTGATCGCGTCCGAGCTGAAGATGGCGAGCGCCTTCTTCTTGGGCAGGCGCTCGGTGATCTCCTCTTCGGTGGCCAGCGGCCGGCCGATGACGACCGACTTCAGGCGCGCGAACAGGCGTCCGAGCCGGGTCGCCGGGGCGCTCGCCGCCGGCCTCGCGGTCAGCTGACCCGGGCCGGCGTACCGGAAGTAGGCGGCGTGCGGTCGTTCGACCACGACCCGCCGGTCGCCGAGCTTGCGACCCGCCAGGGGTCGGCGGCCCTTGATCACCGGCGCGGCTCGTGCGCCGCCCGCGCGCTGGCCGTTGTCGCGCTCCGCCGGGCCGGGCCGCCCGGGCAGGAGATCGCGGCCTCAGAGGCCATGGTCGAGGCGGGCGATCAGGCGGGGCGGAAGGTCGACGGCGCGCATCGCGGCCTGGACGGCGGTGATGTCGTACGCCACCCGGTGCCAGGTCACCTCGGACCGGTCGGTGTCGATGACCGCGCAGCTCGCCCGTGGGTCCCCGTCCCGCGGCTGGCCGACGCTGCCCGGGTTGACCAGGACGCGCCGCTCGTCGAGGGTCAGGGTCGTCCCGTGGCCGGGTGTGACCAGCTCGATCGTGCCCCGGTCGTCCCGGAAGACGGCCGGGATGTGGGTGTGGCCGTGGAGGCAGACGCGCGTGGCGAACGCGGCGAAGCTGGCCCGGGCGATCGTCACCGAGGTCACGTACTCCCAGGTCGGCTCGCGCGGGCTGCCGTGGACCATCGTGATCTCGTCCTCCACCAGGCGCTCGGGCAGGGCGGCCAGGTAGGCCACGGTCTCGGGGCGGATCACCCGCCGGGTCCACTCGATCGCCCGTCGGGCGTCGACGTTGAAGTACTCGATCTCGCTCCCGCCGACCGCCGCCGCGTCGTGGTTGCCCCGCACGCCGATCGCGCCGAGCTCGACCAGACGCTCGACGACGGCATCCGGCTGCGGACCGTAGCCGACGATGTCACCGAGCTGCCAGACGGCATCGACCGTCCCGATCGAGGCCAGCACGGCATCGAGGGCGATCAGGTTCGAATGGATGTCCGAGAGGACGGCGATCCGCATCCCGCCTCAGCGTAGCAGGCGCGGCAGGGCCCGGGTCACCCGGAGCGATCCTTGGCCAAGCCGTTGGCCGGCGAGGTCGGTCACCATGGACGGCGAGCCCGCTCCGCCGGTGATCGAGGGTAACCGGCGGGTGTCGGACCGACCCGGGACACGACGACCAGGACGTGGTCCTCGAGGCCCGGCACGCCCGAGGGCACGATTCGGGGCGGTCCCCCGCCGACGGCGGCGAGTGCGGGCGCGGCTCGCGCCAGCTCGACATCGAGCGGGAGCCGCTTCCAGGCCACGAGCAGCCCGTTCGGGCCGAGAAGCGGGAAGGCGAGCTCGGCCAGCTCGGCCAGCGACGCCACGGCCCGAGCCACGACGGCCGGCCAGACACCCCGCTGCCGAGGATCGGCGGCCAGGGCCTCGGCCCGGATCGGGGCCACCGCGACCAGATCGTCGATCCCCAGGGCGGTCGTGACCGTGGCCAGGAAGCGCGCCTTCTTGGCCACCGACTCGACCAGCAGCGCCCGGCGCGCCGGGAGCGCCAGGGCCAGCGGGAGGCCGGGAAAGCCGCCGCCGCTGCCCAGATCGAGGACCGC
>JAKAHU010000183.1 GCA_021825385.1 Chloroflexota bacterium
GAGCCGGGCCTGCAGGTAGCCGGACGCAGCACCGGCGGCGGGCAGGGCGGTGGCCAGCCGGACGAGCGGTGGCGCACCGACCGCGACGAGGACGGTGAGCAGCGCCAGGGTCGCGGCCAGCCCGAGGTGGCCCGCCCGCCGGCGGCGAGCGATCTCGGCCGGACCGATGTTGCACAGACCGGGTTGGTACTCGAGCTCGATCGGAGCCGGCTCTGCTGGTGGTGATGCGGCGGTCATCGGTCGGGTCGCACCGCCGCCGGGCCGCCCGGCGCGGCGAATGTCGAGGATCTTGCCACGGCGGTCACGGCCTGACCGTGACCCCGGGCATGATCACCGAGAGCCGGGTGGCCATGACGTCCGGCCCGATCCCGCCGACGATCACCTCCCGGACGACCCCCTGGGCGTCCACGAAGACGTGACTGGGCAGGCCGGCGACGCGCCAGGCCCGAGCCGCGGCGCCGTCGACATCGAGACCGATCGGGAACGTGGCGCCGGTCAGGTTGGCGAACGCGGCGACCGTGCCCACGTCCTCGCGCACGTCGATCGCGATCACGACCAGGCCGGCCTCGGCATAGCGGGCGGCGAAGCCGCTCATGAACGGGAACTCGTCCCGGCACGACGGGCACCAGGTGGCCATGAACTCGATCCAGACCGGGTGACCGCGCAGCCGGCCCAGCTCGATCGTCCCGCCGGCGAGCTGGGGGACGACCAGGGGAGGCGCCGGACTGCCGATGTGGAGCCCGGCCGGGCCGGGCGACGACGGGGGAGCGCTCGATGCGGGAGTCGCGGTCGTGCCCGGGGTGGCGCTCGGGGGCGGGGCGGCCGGACCGAGCGTGGCTGACGGTGCCCCGGGGTTCGGGACGACCACCGTCGGTGTCGGCGGCGGGAGAACGAGGGGCACCTCGGGGCCGAGGGCAACGACGAGCGCGCCGGCCACGAGGGCGGTGACCAGGCCGGTCAGCAGCCCGAGAGCGACGGCGTAACGGCTCGACATCGAAGCCAGCGTACAGCGGGTCGGCGACGCTGTCGCCGACCCGCTGGTAGCATGGCCCAGCCGATGACCAGCCTGCTCGATGCGCTCCGCCGCCGCCTGATTCCGGCCCTGCTCACCGCGGTCGGAGTGACACTCGTGGCGGCCGGGCTGATGAACCTGGGCCAGTCGGTCGAGGCCGGCGCGCCGGACGCATCGTCGAGCTCGCCAGCCACCGTCGCCCCGGCCACGCCGACCCGGTCCCCGAGTCTGTCCCCGGCCGCGTCGCCGCCAGCGACCCCGTCCCCGTCACCGGACGGCACGGCGGTCCCGTCCGACCGGGTCGCAACCCGGGTCGTGATCCCGGCCCTCGCCATCGATCTGCCCGTCGTGAAGCCGCCCGGCGGCCCGGACACGTACCCCCTGTGCAACGTCGCGATGTACATCCAGGAGCTCTCCCAACCCGGCCTGCCGGGCGCCACCTACCTCTATGCCCACGCCCGGACGGGGATGTTCCTGCCCCTCCTCGAGCAGTCGAAGGTGAATGATGGGGCGGCGATGATCGGGATGCTGGTGGAGGTCTACACGAGCGACGACCGGCTCTTCCTGTACGAGATCACCGAGGTCCGCCGCCACCAGCTCACGCTCGACGCCGCGCTGGCGGTGACCGACCCGGAGCTCTGGCTCCAGACCTCGGAGGGACCGAACGGGACCCGCGAGAAGCTCCAGGTGATCGCCCGGCCGCTGAGCAGTGGGCCGGCCGACCCGGCCCAGGCGCACCCGGTGCCAAAACCGATCGTCTGCCGCTGAGGCCCTCTCCCGGCGCCCCTCGCCTGGTGCGGCTCGGCCGTCTCGCTGGCCGGGCCTGCTCGCCCCGCGCCGAGCGTCAGATCCAGTCGATCTGGCGCAGGTACCAGACGACCACGAGCGCGGCCGCGACCGTGAACGCCGTGACGAGCCAGAACCCGGGCGCCTCCGAACCGGCCAGCGCGGCCCCGGCCTCGCTCATGCCGAAGATGCCCGCGATCGCCCCGATCCCGGCCAGGATGACGGTGATCCCGGTCAGCCGCTTCATGATCAGCGACAGGTTGTTGTTCACCGTCGAGAGGTAGACGTCGAGGGTGCCGCTGACGAGCTCGCGGTACGTATCGACCTCGTCGGTCAGCCGGATCAGGTGATCGTAGACATCGCGGAAGTAGAGGATCTCCCCCTGGTCGACGAGCTTGAGATCGCGGTTCGTGAGCTGGTTGAAGATCTCGCGCACCGGCCCGACGGCGCGGCGGACGAGGAGCAGCTCACGCTTCAGGCGGAAGAGACGCTCGAGGGTCAGCGGGGTCGCGCTGCGGACGACCGTGTCCTGGAGATCGTCGATCGCGTCGCCGAGCCGGTCGACGAGCGGGAAGTAGTCGTCGACGACCGTGTCGACCAGCGCCCAGAGCATGTGGTCCGGGCCGTGCTGGAGAACCGGCGCGACGCCGTCGCGCAGATGGTGCGTCGTCCAGGGGTCCCACTCGGGGTCGTGGACCGTGAGCAGGAACCCCTCCCCGAGGACGATGTCGATCTCGGACGCGACGACCGCGTCGACGAATCGGAGGGCGAAGATGACGATGTGGATGTGGTCCTCGGTGAGCTCGATCTTCGAGCGCTGGTTGCCCTCGACGATGTCCTCGGCGACGAGCGGGTGGAGCCGGAGCACTCCGGTCAGGGCGGCGACCTGCTTGGCCGTCGGTCCGGCGAGGTCGATCCAGAGGCTCGTCCCGGGACGGCCGAGCCGATCGGCGATCCCGTCGATCCCCTCCCATTCGCTGAACGCGGCGCCGTCCCAGCAGGCCACGCGGAGGCGGCCACCGCCGGGCGCCGGGTGATGGTGCTCGATCACCGGACCGTTCGTCGCGGCCGGATCAGGCCCTGGGACCGGGCCGGGATCGGCTCGCTCATCGGTCGGCTCGCTCATCGGTCGATTCATCGCCTCCTGCGCCCGGGATGATCGGCGGCGCGGTCCGGTCGGGTCTGAGGATACGCGTCCCGCCCGTCCCGGCACCGAGGGCGAGGCCCGGCGGCAGCGCGACGAGGGTGACGACGCCGGCGACGAGAAAGACGCCGACCATCACCCGGGCCGCCTCGCCAGCCGCCCAGCGCTCGAGGGCGGCGACGACCAGTGGGTCGCGGAACGGCCGCCCCCGGAGATCGGCCGGGATGAACTGGCGGAACGCCTCGGGGGTTGCGTACACCTGGGCGCTCAGCCGTTCGATCGTCGTCGAGCCGTAGGCGGTCAGGACGGCCAGCCCAACGGCCATACCGATCATCCTGGCCACCGTGACCGTCGCCGAGGCGATCCCGAAGGCTCCCCGGCCGGCCGCCTCGAGCGCCGCGGTCGAGCGGGGGGTCACGGTCAGGCCGAAACCGAGCCCGAAGACGGCCATCGCGCCGGCCACCGCCTCGATCGGGGTCGCGGGGCTCCAGGTCGCCATCGAGCCGAGGGCGAGCGCGCTGGCCAGCAGGCCGCCGAGGGTCACCAGGCGGAGCGAGAGCCGCCGGAGGAGGAGCCCGGCTGTGAACGCACCGAGCGCGGTCGCCCCGCCGAGCGCGCCGAGGACGAACCGCTGACTGTCCGGTCCCCCGTACAGGACGCGGTCGACGAAGACCGCGCCGCCGATGATCGCGGTGGCGAAGCCATACCCGGTCAAGAGCGAGACGAGCGCGGCCGCGCCGAAGACCCGCTCGCGGAGGAGCCGGGCGTCGAGGAACGGGTCCCGCCGGCGCAGCCCATGGCGGACGGCCAGGACGAGCGCCACGGCCGAGACGACCAGCAGCGCCAGCGGCGGGTAGGCCAGGTCGAGCAGGTGGCGAGGCAAGGCATCGTCGACCAGGGTCAGCCCGACCAGCCCGGCGGCCAGGGCGACGGTCGAGAGGAGCGCGCCGGCCAGGTCGAGCCGGGCCGGTCGGCGCGGCGTCTCCCAGCCCGCGCCGGCCGCCCAGGCCAACACGAGGGCGGTCAGCCCGATCGGGACATTGACGTAGAAGACCCAGCGCCAGGCGGGGGCGAGGAGGTCGACCAGCGGCCCGGCCACGATCCCCCGGGCCGCGAGTGCCGGCTCGACGTGCAGCGTCTCGAGGATCGCCGCCCCGAGAAACGGCCCGGCGGCCATGCCCAGGAAGGTCAGGGCACCGATCACCCCGAGGGCACGCGGCCGGGCGTGACCATCGAACAGGTGGGAGGCGGCCGCGGTCGCCACCGGCACGAGCGCCCCGCCGCCGAGAGCCTGGACGAGCCGGGCGGCGAGGAGCTGGTCGAGCGACCGTGCCGCGCCGGCCAGGAGCGAACCGAGGACGAACAGAGCGAGCGCGCCCAGGAAGAGGCGCCGCGCCCCCCACAGATCGGTCAGCCGCCCGGCCAGGGGCATCGCCACGACGTACACGAGCAGGTAGCCGTTGACGATCCACGAGGCCCGGCGCAGATCCCGCCACGAGGCGAGGTCGGCCAGGATCGCCGGGAGCGCGACGGCCGTGATCATCAGCTCCAGCCCGGCCAGGAAGACGCCGGCGGCCAGGACGGCGAGCAGGACGAGTGACGCGCGCCGATCCATGAGACAGCGAGTGTACCGGGCGCCGGCGGCGATCACGATCCGGGATTGGGCTTGACAGGGTGTGGTCCAGGACATAGGATCAACGGGCGTTTATATAAAGGTTCATTTGAACCGTCCTGTCGTCCGCCTGGAGACCCTCCCCTGTCCCCGACACCCGCCCGGATCCGCTCGACGATCGCGACGATCGTGGACCAGCCCGATGAGCTGCGCCAGATCCGCCTCTTCCACAAGGCCCTGGCGGACGTGAACCGGCTGCGGATCGTCCAGCGCCTGGCCCACGGACCGGCCAGCGTGACCGAGCTGATCGACCATGTCGGGCTCTCCCAGCCGCTCGTTAGCTGGCACCTCGGCCGGCTCCGGGCGGCCGGCCTGGTGGCGACCCGGCGCAATGGCCGCGAGACCGTCTGCAGCCTGCGGCCGGAGGCGTTCGCCGAATCGGCCGCCCGCGAGCGCTCGGTGCTCGGCTTCGGCCTCTCCGGGCGGACGTCGTGAGCGGCGGTTCGCTCGTCACCCCGGCCGTCCGCCAGCGGATCCGCGGCCTGGCGGTCCCGATCGCGCTCGCCCTGGGCCGGCTCGGGCTCACCCCGAACGCGCTCACGGTCATCGGCTTCCTGGGCACGTGCGCCGCGGCGGTCGCGGCCGCCCTCCAGGCGTGGGCCCTGGCCGGCGTCCTCGTCCTGGTGTTCGGCATCTTCGATCTGTTCGACGGCGCCCTGGCCCGGGCGACCGGCCGGGCCTCGCGGTTCGGGGCATTCCTCGACTCGACCCTCGACCGGACCGGCGAGAACCTGGTCTACGTCGGGATCGTGATCGGCAGCGGGGCGGCCGGCTACCTCGTTGGCTCCGGGCTGGGCGCGCTCGCCCTCGCGCTCGCCTCGGTCGTGACCTACACCCGGGCGAAGGCGGAGGCGGTCGGCCTCCATGGCGAGGTGGGTGTCGCCCCCCGGCCGGAGCGTCTCGTGCTCTTGGCCGCGGGCCTGATCGGGACCGGCGCCCGGGGTGGCCTTGCCGGCGCCGCCGGGGCCGTCAGCTGGCCCGAGCAGTGGCTGACCACGGTCGATGGATCGTGGGTCCTCTTCCTCAGCCTGGCTCTCATCGCCGGCCTGTCCGGCATCACCGTCATCCAGCGGATCGTCCACGTCCGCAGCCAACTCGATCAGCAAGTGACAGCAGCACCACAAGGAGGAGCTCGTGAGCGGTAACGGCAAGACCAGCAAGAACGGCGCCACGCCGGACAACACCTGGGCCGGCTCGGGCCGGCGCGGCGACGGCAAGATCCGGGTCGCGATCGTCGGCGTCGGGAACTGCGCCAGCAGCCTCGTCCAGGGCCGCTACTACTACGAGAACGCGAAGGAGACGGACTTCGTGCCGGGGCTGATGCATGTCAACCTCGGCGGGTACCACATTCGCGACATCGAGTTCGTGGCCGCCTTCGACATCGACAAGAACAAGGTCGGCAAGGACCTCTCGGAGGCGATCTACGCCAAGCCCAACAACACCTACGTCTTCCAGCAGGTCCCGCCGATCGGCGTCACGGTCGAGCGCGGGATGACCCACGACGGGCTCGGCAAGTACCTCAGCCAGATCATCGAGAAGGCGCCCGGACCCACGGCCGACATCGTCGGCATCCTCAAGGAGCGCCAGGTCGACGTCATGGTCAGCTACCTCCCGGTCGGGTCCGAGGAGGCGACGAAGTGGTACGTCGAGCAGGCGCTCAGGGCCGGGGTCGGGTTCATCAACGCGATCCCGGTGTTCATCGGCCGCGAGCCGTACTGGCAGCGCCGCTTCGCCGAGGCCGGCCTGCCGATCATCGGTGACGACATCAAGAGCCAGGTCGGGGCGACGATCAGCCATCGGGTCCTGACCCGGCTGTTCATGGATCGCGGCGTCCGCCTCGACCGCACCTACCAGCTGAACTTCGGGGGCAACACGGACTTCCTGAACATGCTCGAGCGCGAGCGGCTCGAGTCGAAGAAGATCAGCAAGACGAACGCGGTCACCTCGATGCTCGACTACGAGCTCGACTCCGACAACGTCCATGTTGGACCCTCGGACCACGTGCCCTGGCTCCAGGACCGCAAGTGGTGCTACATCCGGATGGAGGGCACGACCTATGGGGACGTGCCCCTGAACGCCGAGCTCAAGCTCGAGGTCTGGGACAGCCCGAACAGTGCCGGGGTGATCACCGACGCGATCCGCTGCCTGAAGCTCGGGCTCGACCGCGGCCTGAAGGGGACGCTCGTGGCACCGGCGGCGTACTTCATGAAGAGCCCGCCGATCCAGATCCACGACGACATCGCGTTCAACCGGGTCGAGGCGTTCATCCGGGGTGAGGACAACGAGACGCTCGTGGGCACCGAGGCGCCCCCGAAGCGAACGCTCCGCAAGCTGGCCAGCCCGAAGCCCGGAGCGGCGGCCACGACGAAGTGACCGGGGCGAACGGCGGAGCCCGGCCGAACGGCGGAGGGCCGCCCGGCGAGCACGAGCCGGGCGCCAGCTCGGCTCGGCCGAACGGCGGAGCACGACCGAACGGGAGCACCGGGTCGGGCGCTCTCGAGGCGCCGCACCGGCGGGCCAACGGCGCCCCTCGCCTGGTGGAGCGAGGGGCGCTCATCGGCTACCGAGTGGCCGAGTGGACGCTCGGCCACCTGCCGCCGCGGCTGGCCTGGACCGTCGGGGGCTGGATCGCC
>JAKAHU010000184.1 GCA_021825385.1 Chloroflexota bacterium
GACCGCGGCCAGCTTCATGATCGTCGCCTGGCGGCCGGCGGGCGAGACGTTCGAGATCAGCTCGTAGGCCAGCCGCCCGCTCGGGGCCCGGTCGATCACCAGAACTCCGGCCAGCCGCCCCGAGCGGACCTGGCCGATCGCCGCCTCGAGGTCCGGGGCCGGTTCGATGTCGAAGGCCCGCTTGCCTTGGTCGGCCAGGGTGAGCGCGCCGGCGTTGAGCACGACGTTGGCCGCGCCGACCGGGTCGATGGCCAGGTCGCCGGCCCGGACATGGACGGCCAGCCTGGTGACCGCCTCGCGGTCGAGTGCCCGCAGGGCGACCGGCGAGAGCCCGGCCGCCAGGGCGACGACGGCCAGGACGAGCGTCGAGACGACGAAGGCGCGGCTGCCCACCCGCTGGAGGAACTCGCGCCGGGCGATCAGGAGGGCATTGGGAAGGAGGCCGCGCATCAGGCCACCCAGCTCGTGGCACGCACGGTCCGGACGATCTCGGCGAGCACGGCCGGGGCGAGCGCCACCGCCGCCACCAGCAGCCAGTCGCTCGCGTCCAGGCTGGTGGCCCGGAACGCCTCGGCCAGGGGCGAGACGAACGGGATCAGGGCCTGGGTGCCGATCGCCACGAAGCAAGCGAGGGCGAGGAAGCCGTTGGGGCGAAGCCGGTGGAGCGGGGTGGTCAGGCTCCGGTTGGCGTAGGCCCGAACCGCCTGAGAGACGACGAGGGTCGTGTAGGCCAGCCAGCGTCCGTGCTCGAACCCGCCCGGGTGGCTGGTCATCAGCCAGAGCGCGGCCAGGGCCGTGAAGCTCCCGGCGCCGGTCACCCGGGCGAGCAGGTTGGTCGTGAGCAGGGGCCGGCTGGCGTGACGGGGGGGCCGGTCCATCAGGTCCGGCTCGGGCGGCTCGCGCTCGAAGGCCACCGAGGTCGAGACGTCGATGAACAGCTCCATCCACAGGATCTGGATGGGCAGCAGCGGCTGGGCCACGAGGTCCCCGACGAAGATCGTCGCGACCAGGATGAAGCCCAGAAAGGCGACGTGGGTCGAGAGCAGGAAGACAAGCCCCTTGAGCACGTTGTCGACGATCCGCCGGCCCTCGGCCAGGCCGAACATCAGGGTCGCGAACGAGTCGTCGCCGAGGACGAGATCGGACGCCTCGCGGGCGACCGCGGTGCCGCTGCCCATCGCCACGGCGACGTCCGCCCGGTGGAGCGCCGGGGCATCGTTCACGCCGTCGCCGGTCACCGCCACGATCCGCCCGGCCGCCCGGGCGACCCGGACGAGGCGCTCCTTCTGGTCGGGGGTGGAGCGGGCAACGACATGCAGGCTGGGCAGCTCACGCGCCAGGCGGGCGTCGTCCCAGTTGGACAGCTCCTCGCCGGTGATCGCGCGCTCGGCGGCCAGGCCCGCGGCCCGGGCGATCGCCAGCGCCGTCCGGGGATGATCGCCGGTCACGACCACGGTCTGGATTCCGGCCCGGTCGGCGAGGCTCAGCGCCGCCGCGATCCCGGGCCGGAGCGGATCGGCGAACCCGATCAGGGCGCGCATCTCCCAGGGTTCTTCGTCGAGCCGACCGGCCAGGGCGATCAGCCGCTCACCGGCGGTGGCGCCGGCTTCGATCAGCTCGTGCCAGATCGCCCGTTCCTCGGAACCGGCCGGCGCCACCAGGCCGAGAACCGCCTCCGGCGCACCCAGGATGAGCTCCTCGACCCGGCCGTCGCGGCGGGCCCGGGTCCGGGTGACCGCGAGCGCGTCGGACGCCGGCTCGGCATCGAGCAGGAGCTGTGGGTCGAGGGCCGGGTCGCCGCCGTGGTCACGCACGGCGGCCGCGAGGGCCCGGGTGAACGAGCCCGGGGCCACGCCCTCGGCCGGCCAGGCGTCCTCCTCGGCCCGCAGCGCGGCGGCCAGCAGCTCGAGCCGGCGGGACGGATCGACGACCGGCCCGTCGAGCGTGGTCACCGACGAGACCTCGAGCCGGTTTTGAGTGAGCGTCCCGGTCTTGTCGGTCAGGATGAGGTCGACCGCACCGAGCGTCTCCTCCGCGCTCAGGCGGCGGACGAGGACACCCCGCCGGAGGAGCCGGTAGGCACCCAGCCCGAGGGTGACCGCGAGCAGGACCGGTGGCTCCTCGGGGATCGCGGCAATCGCGGCCGAGATTCCGGCCAGGACGTTCGCGCCCAGGTCATGGCCGCGCAGGAACCCGGACCCGGTCGCGACCAGGATCAGGGCGGCCGCGACGACGAGCAGGATCCGGACCAGACGATCGAGCTCGCGCTGGAGCGGTGAGCGGCGCCGTTCCCGTCCGGCCAGGCCGCCCGCGATCCGGCCGAGCTCGGTCGCTGGCCCGGTCGCGACGACGATCCCCTCGCCGCGCCCGCCGACGACGCTCGTCCCCGAATAGGCAATGCTCCGGCGGGCAGCGGTGGCCGCGTCGGCCGGGTCGGGTCGGGTCGAGCCGGGTTCGGGGATCGACTCCCCGGTCAGGATGCTCCGGTTGATGAGCAGCCGCTCGACCCGGGTGAGCCGGAGATCAGCCGGGACGACGTCGCCGGTGCGCAGGAGGACCACGTCGCCCGGCACGAGCGTCTCGGCCGGGACCTCGCTGACCGCGCCGCCGCGGCGAACCCGGGCGAGCGGGGCCGAGGCGGCCCGAAGCGCCTCGAGGGCACGCTCACCGCGGTACTCGGTGACGACGTCGGCCCCGACGATCGGGACGAGGCCAACCAGGACGAGCAGCCCGTCGCGGACCTCGCCAAGGACGATCGCCAGGATCCCGGCGAGGGCGAGCAGGAGCACGAACGGCTCGGTCGCGGCCTCGACGAGCATCGCCCCCAGCGACGTCGGTCGGGTCTCCTCGAGCGCGTTCGGCCCGACGAGGGCCGCGCGGCGGACCGCCTCGGCGGGCTCGAGGCCGAGGGCCGGATCCACCCGCAGCTCGGCCGCCACGTCACCGGCGTCATGAGCATGGCTGGAGAGCGCGACGGCGCGCGGATCGAGGCCGATCCGGGCAGGATCAGGGGCCGGCGCGGCCGGCGGATCGGCGGCCGGGCCGGTGGGGCTCGTTTCCATGGCGTTCGCCTCATCATCGCCGATCGGGCCCGGGGCTGGCGCGCCGGTCCGGGCTCGAGTCGGCGGTGCCCCGGGCCGGCGCCCCCGCCCCGGGCCGCACCCGCCCGCTCCCCTACAATACCGGGATGGATCGCTCCTCGTCCTCGCCCGCCGACCGAACCGCACCACTCCGGATTCATGCCGACCGCGCGGCGCGCACCCTCGAGATCGCCTGGCGCGACGGCCACCTGACGGTCTACGAGTTCGCCGCCCTGCGCTGGCTCTGTCCGTGCGCGTTCTGCCGGGGCGAGGCGGGGATGCCGGGCTGGCTGGACACGAACCCGACCCTCACCCCGGAGCAGACCCGGATGGTCGACATCGCCCTCGTCGGCCAGTACGCGGTGGCACCCGAGTGGGGCGACGGACACCACTCCGGCTACTACCCGTTCCAGCTCCTGCGCGAGCGCTGCCCGTGCTCGACCTGCACCGCCGAACGAGCCGCGACCGGGCCGGCCCGGAGTGACGAGCGCCGATGACCGCGGTCCGACCCGGCGTCCGGTCGAGGACGAACCGGCGCGCCGTCCACGCGACCCGTCCGCTGCCGTACATCAACCGGGAGCTGTCCTGGCTCGACTTCAACGCCCGCGTCCTGCACGAGGCGCGCGATGAGCGCAACCCGCTGCTCGAGCGGGTGAAGTTCCTGGCCATCTTCGCCAACAACCTCGACGAGTTCTTCCAGGTCCGGGTGGCGGGCCTGCGCCAGCAGGCCGCGGCGCGCTCGGTCTATACCTCCCCCGACGGCCGCTCGGCATCCGAGCAGCTGGCCGCGATCCGGCCGCGGGTCCAGGAACTGGTGGAGGAGCACTCGCGGATCTTCGCCGCCGTCCGTGGCCAGCTCGCCGCGGCCGGCGTCTCGATCGTCGACTACGGCTCGGTGCCGGATCACCATGCCCGCCTACGGGAGCGCTTCGTCGAGGAGATCTTTCCGGTCCTGACGCCGCTGGCGGTCGATCCGGGCCACCCCTTTCCATACATCAGCACGCTCAGCCTCTCGATCGCGGTCGACCTGCGCGACCCCGAGACCGGCGAGCACCGCTTCGCCCGGGTGAAGGTGCCCCAGATCCTGCCCCGCCTGCTCGAGATCGGCCGCCACACGTACGTCCTCCTCGACCAGGTGATCCAGGCGAACCTCGACCTCCTCTTCTCAGGCATGGAGATCGTCGACACGCACCTCTTCCGGGTCACCCGCAACGCCGACCTGGCGCTCGAGGAGGACGAGGCCGACGACCTCCTCCTCGCGATCGAGGAGGAGCTCCGGCGACGGCGCTTCGGCGAGGCGGTCCGCCTCGAGGTCGAGCGCTCGATGCCGGCGGCAACGCGCCAGACCCTGCTGCGCGGCATCGGTCTGGGCGAGGCCGACTGCTACGAGGTCAGCGGCATGCTCGACCTGTCCGGGCTCTGGCTGATCGCGGAGCTCGACATCCCCGAACTGCGAATGCCGGCCTGGACGCCGGTCACCCCGCCCCGCCTGCTGCCGACCGACGACGAGCCGGTCGACGTCTTCGCCGCCGTCCGCGCCGGGGATATCCTCGTCCACCATCCCTACGAGAGCTTCGTCGCCTCCGTCGAGCGGTTCATCGACCAGGCCGCCGACGACCCGGAGGTGCTGACGATCAAGCAGACGCTCTATCGCACCTCGGGCGATTCGCCAATCGTGCGCCACCTGATCCGCGCCGCCGAGCACGGCAAGCAGGTCGTCGTCCTGGTCGAGATCAAGGCTCGCTTCGACGAGGAGGCGAACATCGTCTGGGCCCGCAAGCTCGAGCAGGCCGGGGCCCACGTGGTGTACGGGCTGGTCGGGCTGAAGACCCACTCGAAGACCGCCCTCGTCGTCCGTCGCGAAGGCAACGGCCTGCGCCGCTACGTCCACATTGGGACCGGCAACTACAACCCGAAGACCGCTCGCCAGTACGTCGATCTGGGGCTCCTCTCGGCCCGCCCGGAGCTCGGGGCGGACGTCACCGACCTGTTCAACGTCCTGACCGGCCTGTCGCGTCAGCGCACGTTTCGCCGCCTCCTGGTTGCCCCCCACAGTCTCCGGACCCGAATCCTCGAGCTGATCGAGCGCGAGATCGGCCATGCCCGGGCCGGCCGCCCGGCCCGGATCGTGCTCAAGGTGAACGCGATCGTCGACCCGGCCTGCATCGACGCGCTGTACCGCGCCAGCCAGGCAGGGGTCGAGGTCGAGCTGATCGTGCGCGGGATCTGCTCCCTGGCGCCCGGTCTGGAGGGGGTCTCCGAGCGGATCCGGGTCCGCTCGATCATCGGCGAGTTCCTCGAGCACTCCCGGATCTTCGGCTTCCTCAACGGCGGCAACCAGGAGTGGTACATCGGCTCGGCCGACCTCATGGAGCGCAACCTCGACCGGCGCGTCGAGGCGGTCACCCCGGTCGAGGACACGACCGCCCAGGCCCGCCTGGCGGAAATCATCGCCACGCTGCTCGCCGACGATCGCCGCTCCTGGCAGCTCGGCGGCGACGGGGTCTGGCGCCGGACCGAGGAGCTCGAGCAGCGCGCCGGCACGATCGACACGTTTCAGGTGATGAAGGAGCTCGCCCTCGAGGAGGTCGAGGAGGCGGCCGTCCCGCGTCGCCCCGGCGCCGGGGCCGGCTCGCTCGACCCGCGCGCATGAGCGACCACTCCGCCCGTCCGGCCGGCAGCACGCCCTTGGCCGGCCCGGCCCCGGTCGAGGTCGAGCTCAAGTACCTCGTCCGCGACCGGGCCGGCGCCGACGACTTCCTGGCTGCCCCCTCGCTCGGTCCCTTCAGGGCCGGTTCGACGGTCCGCGAGAGCCGGAGCACGGACACCTACCTCGACACCGCCGAGGGGGCACTGGCCCGGGCGGGACTGGCGGCGCGCACCCGGCGAACGGCGACCGAGGCGGTGCTAACGGTGAAGGCGACGACGACCGAGGCGGGCGCGCTCCAGCGGCGGATGGAGCTCGAAGGTGTCGCGGGCGCGGGCCTCGATCCTCACGCCTGGCCCGCATCGGCGGCGCGGTCGCTGCTCCTCGAGCTGTGCGGCGACAGCCCCCTGGTCGAGCTCGTGACGGTCCGCCAGGTCCGGCGTCGACGCGATCTCGTGGCCGGGGAGACGCTGGTCGAGCTGAGCCTCGACCAGGTCGAGGCACTCGACGGCGACCGGGTCGTCGACCGCTTCACGGAGCTCGAGCTCGAGCTCCGTGAGGGCGCCGAAGCACCGCTCCTCGAACTGCGGACGATCCTCGACCGCGACCGGCGTCTGGCGCCGGCGGCCGGCTCGAAGCTCGAGCGGGCCCTGCACGCTGCGGCGCTTGCCCGGGCGAGCGTTCAGGGTCTCGAGGCGTGAGCGACACCGAGGCAGCGGCGCTCCAGCCCCAGACCCTGGTCCCCGAGGCCGGTCCGGCCTCCTCCGACGCTGGCCGCCTCATCCCCCTTGCGAAGTCGCCGGGCGTCCTGCCCGACGACACGGTCGCCGAAGCCGGCCGCAAGGTCCTCCGCTTTCACCTCGCCCGGATGATCGCCCGTGAGCCGGGCACCCGGCTCGGGCGGGACCCCGAGGAGCTCCACGGGATGCGCGTCGCGACCCGCCGGATGCGCGCCGCCTGGCGCGTCTTCGGGGACGGCTTCCGCGCCAACCGGACGAAGCGGTTCCGGGGCCGGCTGCGGACCGTGGCCGGTCGCCTGGGGGCCGTGCGCGACCGGGACGTCCTGATCGACGCCCTCGAGGCGTACCAGACAGGGCTGCCGGACCACGAGGCAGGGGCGATCCAGCCGCTGATCGAGGCTTGGCGCAGGCAGCGCGACGAAGCCCGTGGGCTCCTCCTCCACGAGCTCGACTCGGACGCCTACCGGCGCTGGCTCGACGCCTACCGTGAGTTCACCCTGCACGAGGGCCTGGCCGCGGTGCCGAACTCGCCCACCTCGCCCCAGCGGGTCCGAGACGTATTCCCGGCCCGCATCTGGCAGGCGTACGGGCAGGTCCGGGCCTACGAGCCGGTCCTCCGCTGGGCCGACGTTGCGACGCTCCACGAGCTGCGGATCGCGGCCAAGCGGCTGCGCTACACGCTCGAGTTCGTGCGCGAGACCCTCGGCCCCGAAGCGACGGCCCTGA